>CAZYSW010000412.1:2482-5534 GCA_964650105.1 uncultured Nannocystaceae bacterium | reverse complement strand
CCCCGGCACGCGGATCGCCTTCATCGGGCGACCCAACGCGGGGAAGTCGACACTGGTGAATGCGCTGCTCGAGGAGGCACGGGTCATCGTCGACGATGTTCCCGGGACTACGCGCGATGCCGTGTACCTGCCTTTTCGCTGGCGCGACCAGGATCTGGTGCTGATCGACACCGCGGGGTTGCGCCGCCGCCGGCAGGTGGCGCGGGCGCAGGAGAAGCTGGCCGCGATCAAGTCGATCCGCGCCATGGAACGCACCCAGATCGTGGTGCTGGTGGTGGACGCGAGCGCGGGCGTGACCGATCAGGACCAGCGGATCGCCCGGATGGCGTTCGAGCGGGGCAAGGGAGTCGTGGTGGCCCTGCACAAGTGGGACCTGGTCACCGACGACAAGAAGACCGCGCGAGAGGTGCTCGAGCAGGCCAAGGAGGCGCTGGCGTTCCTCGAGCGGCCCAAGATCGTGAAGACGTCGGTGGTGGGCCCCGGGCGCGACGAGGGCAAGGGCAAGGCCTTCAACCTCGATGCAATGCTTCGAGCGTGCACGCAGACCGCTCGGGCGCTCGGGATGCGGATCGCCACCGGCGAGCTCAACGACGAGCTACAGGCGGCGGTGGCGGCGTTGAGCCCGCCGACGCACCGCGGAAAGAACGTCAAGCTCTACTTCGCCACCCAGGCCGACCGCGATCCCCCGTTCATCGTGATCTCGGCCAATCAGCCTCGCGCGTTGCCACCCGCCTACGAGAAGTACCTCCTGCGGAGGTTCCGCGAGCGCTGGGATCTATGGGGCGTGCCGCTTCGCCTGGTCGTGCGCGGCAAGAGTCGAGAAGCGACCTGACGAGGTCTCCGAACGGTCTTGCGAGTCGATGGCGCGCCCCCTCGCCGATGCCGGCTGCGTTGCCGGGCGCTCGAGGACGTGCCCGATCCTCGCGCCAGACCGACGCCGCCGTCGACGGCGTTTTCGTCCCACGCGCTCCTCCGATGTCGGGCGGGCGACTGCGCTCAAGCGCCCGGTGGGGGCGGCCGGCGTGCCGACACGTGGCGATCCCTCGGGGCCGGCGTTCGCCGGCGTGTCGCACCGAAGGCATCGGTCCGCACCGTGCTGCGCTCCAGGAGGGCAAGGCCCGGTCGATCCGCATCAACGTGGTTGGCGTCGGCCAACCGCGTCGTGCCAACCGCGTCGTCATACGCGGTGATCGACGCATGACGACGGTCGTCGTGAGTGCGCTGGTTCGCCGTGTGGCCTCGGTTGGCCCGGTCTTCGCAGAAGCGAGCAGGCATGCGGAAGACGACCCTCGTTCGAGTCGGGCTTTGGGCCCTCGTGGCAAGCGGTGTGTGCGTGATCGGTGGGTGCAACGAGCACCCGCTCAAAGAGGTGGAGTACGAGGGGGTCGTCAACGACCAGGTCGTGCTGGAGGTCAACCCCAACCGCGACGTCGACATCCTCTTCGTGATCGACAACTCGGGATCGATGGCCGAGGAGCAGGCCACCCTGGCCGCGAATTTCTCGGCGTTCATCGACGTGCTGGAGGCGCCGAACGTCGACGCCAACTACCGGATCGCGATCACCACCACCGACGACGGGCACCCGTGGTGCGACGGGACCTCACCGGAGGGGGGGGCGTTCGTGGCCTCGAGTTGTCGCGAACGCTTGTCGCAGTTCATCTTCGGAGCCGGCACCGCCATCGAGGTCGACCGCCGGGCCGAAGCGTGTGAGAACCTGTGTCCCGAAGCGCTGGGCGATCTGGAGACCACGCCGACGGCGGCCCGGCCGGGTGACGTGCCCGTTTCGCGGCCGTGGCTGGAGCGGATCGACGGGATCGCGAACCTCCCCGACGGCGTCGACACGGTCTCGGCGTTCCAGTGCATGGGTCCGCAGGGCATCGACGGGTGCGGGTTCGAGGCGCCTTTGGAGGCGATGTACAAGGCGCTCCTGCACGCGTACACCGAGGACGAGCCCGAGTGGGGCTTCGTGCGTCCGGGGGCGCTCTTGGCCGTGGTCTTCGTGACCGACGAGGTGGACTGCTCGATGCGACACGAGGGTTTCGCGGCATTCGATGCGGCGGGCGACCGGTCGCTGTGGACCGATCCCGACGCACCCGCGCCGACGAGTGGGGTGTGCTGGAACGCCGGGGTCGCGTGCGAGGGCGATCCGTCGGGCTACGAAGACTGTCGGCCGGTCGATCGCGCACCGGACGGATCCCTGACCGACGGCGACCATGCAGTGTTGCACTCGCTTTCGCGCTACGTGGACTTCCTGCAGGAGCTCGAGAACGACAAGAAGACCATCGACATGTCCAGCGAAGTGCTGGTTTCGGTGATCACCGGGGTGCCCGAGGGCTATCCGCACCAGGCAATCCAGTACAAGGAGGCGGCGGATCCCGCGTTTCAGCGCGATTTCGGGATCGGACCGGGGTGCAGCAGTGCGAACGGCACGGCGTTGCCCCCGGTGCGACTGCGGGCATTCGCCGAGGCGTTCTCCGATGGCGAGGATCCGGGGCTGTACTCGATCTGCGCCGACGACTACCGCGACGCACTGTCGGCCATCGCGCGGCGCATGGAGCAGAAGTTCCGTCCCGCGTGCGCGCCGATCTGCGTGGCCGACGGCGACTTCGAGGCCGACGGGGTGCAGCCGGCGTGCGTGTTGACCGAGTCGGCGGCCGATGGAAGCGAGCGAACCGTGCCGCCGTGCACCCATGCGCAGGACGACTGGCGACTGCCCACCGACGCGGACCTGTGCTGGTACGCCGTCGACGGCCAGGAGCGCCACGAGCAGTGCGTCGAAGAAGGTGCCAACGTCGAGTTCAGGATCCTGCGTCGTCCCGGCGCCCCTCGACCGGACGGCAGCACCATCTCGGCCACCTGCTCCTTGTCGGACCAACCCCAACTCGACTGCCCCGACCTGAGCCGTTGAAGCCCCGGGGGCACCAGGGGACCCTCCCGACCCGAGCCGATGCGGTCGCGCCAGGGGCTCGCCAGCCAGGCGAATCGACGGGACGGGGACGAGGGCGGTTCCCCATCGGCACGGAAGTCGAGGGTGGAGAAGCGGGTGGCGCGC
>CAZYSW010000412.1:0-2382 GCA_964650105.1 uncultured Nannocystaceae bacterium | reverse complement strand
GGGGAATCGGGCGACGAGGTCGTCGGGGACCTGGGTGGCTGCCGCAACGCCGGGCGGCCAGCCCATGGATCGAAGCGCGGACCGGGGTCCTGGGGAAGGCGAAGGGTGTCGCACGTTTCCCTACTCTCGAAGCGGCAACGGGGTTGATGACGGTGGGGCACGAGTGCCAACGAGGTTGGCCCGCAAAGCCTCGTGGCGCCGGGAGAGGGCTCGACTTCCTTTCATCTGCGCGGCTGGCCCCGGGCTTGCTATAAGGTGGGTCCGGTCGGGGACGGCGCGTCCTCTGTCTGGGCGCACGGCCGGCCAAGGAGACCCTCATCGATGCGTCGCGTCTCACTCGTTTCACGCTTCAGCCTGCTCGTCGGGAGCTGTGTCGCGCTTCCGGCCCTGTTCGCCTGTCTCGACCACCCGCTCAAGCCGGTGGAGTACGAGGCCTCCCAGGAGGAAATGGAGGGCATCGCCATCACGGTGAACAAGGACGTCGACATCCTGTTCGTCATCGACAACTCGGGGTCGATGGGTGAGGAGCAGGGCAACCTGGCCAAGAACTTCGGGACGTTCATCAGCGTCCTCGAGGATCCGGAGGTCAAGGCCAACTATCGCCTGGGCGTGACGACGACCGACAACGGCAACCCGTGGTGCTCGGGCACGTCACCGGAAGCCGGAAAGCTGCGCCTGACGAGCTGCCGCTCCCGCACGTCGGAGTTCATCTTCGCCGGGGCCCAGATGATCGATGCCACCAAAGAGGCGTGTCTCGACGTGTGCCAGCACGACGACATCCCGATCACTCCCACCGAGATCCATGGGCAGGCCGGGGCCAAGCCGCGCCCGTGGCTGGAGAACATCGAAGGCAAGACCAACATCCCCGACGACATCACCACGACCGAGGCGTTCCAGTGCTTCGGCCCGCAGGGCATCAACGGGTGCGGCTTCGAGTCGCACCTGGAGTCGATGTACAAGGCGTTCGTCCGCGGCGAGACCGAGAGCGAGGAGCAGTTCGCGTTTCTGCGCACCAACGCCATCCTCTCGGTCATCTTCGTGACCGACGAGGTCGACTGCTCCTACAACACCGACTGGGCCAGCATCTTTTTGCCCGAGTCCATGGGCGGAAACCCGAGTGTGTTCTGGTCCGATCCGACGGCCGCAGCGCCGACCTCGGCGGTGTGTTGGAACGCGGGCGTGAAATGCACGGGCGCCGGGCCCAACTACGACGACTGCCAGCCCGTCGACTACGACGTCGACGGCAACGAGGTGTCGGACGGCGCTGCAGACTCGAAAGCCGTGTTGCGCCCGGTCAAGCGGTACATCGACCTCCTGCAGAGGTACGAGGACCAAAAGCAAATGACCAACCAAAACCAGCAGGTGTTGGTCGCGGCGATCAGCGGTGTGCCGGAGGGCTATCACAACGGTTCGGCCGAGCTGCAGTACTCGGATAGCCTGACGGATCCCCAGTTCCAGGCGGACTTCGGCATCGGGCCAGGGTGCGAGAGTCCCGTCGCCACCGCCGTACCGCCCGTCCGCCTCAAGGCTTTTGCCGAGGCGTTCCAGGTCGGAGACCAGCGGAACCTGTTTTCGGTGTGCTCCGAGTCGTACGCCCCGGCCCTCGAGGTCATCGCCAACCTGATCAAGGATCAGATCAAGTCGTCGTGCATGCGGGCCTGCGTGGCCGACACCGATCCGGTCAGCCCCGAGCTGGAGGAGAACTGCACGCTCACCCAGGAGGCGCCCCAGGACGACGGGAGCGTCGAGGTCACGACGATCCCCGAGTGCGGTCCGAACGACGCGCTGCCCATGGGGGCGGACGTCTGCTACGTGTCCCTGTGGGACAAGGACGGCGTCACGGGGACCGACGCCGACGACATGTCGGACGAGTGCATCATGGAGGGCTGGAACCTGGAGTTCCGCCTGGTGCGGCGCGAAGGCGTGCCGGCGCCCGGCGGCACGCAGGTCAGTGCGACGTGCCAGCTCTCGTCGCAGAAGGCCATCGACTGTCCGCTGCTTCCGTAGCCGGAGGTCGTGAGCGCAAGAAAGGGCCGCCCGCCGGGCGGCCCTTTTTCGTGGGCGCGGGCCGCCCGCGGTCGAGCCCGCGACGCTCACCGAATGGCTGTCGGCTCGTGGGCGGCTAAAACCGCAGACCCAGGCGGAGGGTGGCGTGCAGGTAGATGGGGAAGACCGACGGCGTGCCCAATAGCGCGAAGTACCGCAGGCCCGCGCCGACGGTGAAATGGCGGGCGACGAGGACGTCGATGGCCAGGCCGGCGTGAAGCTCGAGCACGGGGATCGGTTGGCAGGTGTTGTCGGGGGCGCACGCGAGACCCGTGTCGCAGGCTCCCGCGCTCGTGCAGGGTTGCCCTCGCTGACCGTCCCTGACGCCCTCGGGGG
>CAZYSW010000411.1:0-5536 GCA_964650105.1 uncultured Nannocystaceae bacterium | reverse complement strand
CATCGGACCCTGATCGCCCGCGCGTTGCTGGGGCTCGAAAATGCGATCTCGATCTCCGTCACGCATCCGTACATGGGTGAGCAGGGATGGAACCTCCGCGAGGGCGAGGCCGAGATCTCCGATCCCATCCATCACGTGGATTGGCTGTGGGAGCTCTACGTCAAGGCCCAGCCCGACTACACCGGGCGAGTGACGGTTCCGGTGTTGTGGGATCGCGAGCGGGACGTCCTGGTCAACAACGAGTCGCGGGACATCCTGCGGATGTACGCGACCGTGTTCCGCCCGCTGTGGCGCCACCGCATTGAGCTGTCGCCCCCCGAGCTGCGCGACCAGATCGACGAGGTCATCACCTCGATCTACGAACCGATCAACAACGGCGTCTACCGCTGCGGGTTCGCGCAATCGCAGGAAGCCTACGAAGAGGCGGCCATCGAGCTGTTCGATGCCCTCGATCACTGGGAGGACGTGCTGAGCCGGCAGCGCTTCACGTGCGGAAACGTGTTCACCGAGGCCGACATCTGCCTGTTCGTCACGCTCTTCCGCTTCGATCCCGTCTATCACGGGCACTTCAAGTGCAACGTGCGACGCATCGTCGACTACCCCAACCTGTGGGGGTTCGTGCGCGACGTGTACCAGCTCCCGCGCGTGGCACAGACCTGTAACCTGCGCCACATCAAGGAGCACTACTACCAGAGCCACCCGACCGTGAATCCGTCGCGGATCGTGCCCATCGGTCCGGCCATCGACTACGACGCCCCGCACGACCGCGCACGCTTCGGGGGAGGCCTCCAGCCGGCCACCACGCCCTGAGGTGGGCTCACGCCGCGGTGAGGACGACCTTCATGCAGGCGTCCTCCTTGTCCAGGAACATCTCGTAGCCGCGGGGAGCCTCCTCGAGCGGCAGGTGGTGGGTGATCACGAAGCTCGGATCGATCTCCCCGAGCTCGATGTGTTCGAGGAGCGGGCGCAGGTAGCGGTGGACGTGGGTCTGGGCCGCACGCAGCGTGAGGCTGCGGTTCATGAGCGAGCCCATGGGAAACTTGTCGACGAACCCGCCGTACACCCCGACCACCGACACCACGCCGCCGTTGCGGCAGGCGCGGATGGCCTCGCGCAGAGCGGTCGGTCGATCGGTCTCCAGCTTGAGCGCCTGCTTGGTGCGGTCGTAGGCCCAGGCGACGCCGTGACCGTGGGCCTCCATCCCCACTGCGTCGATGCACGCATCCGGTCCCCGTCCCCCGGTGAGCTCGAGCAGCGCCTCGATCACGTCGGCGTCCTCGTAGTCGATGGTCTCGGTGGCGCCCGCATCCTCGATGGCCATTCGGAGTCGATAGGGGAACCGATCGATCGCGATGATCCGCTCCGCGCCCAGAAGACGCGCGCTGGCGATCGCGAGCTGTCCCACGGGTCCCGCCCCCCAAACCGCCACGACGTCCCCGGGCTGGATGTCGCACATTTCGGCCGCCATGTATCCGGTCGGGAAGACGTCCGACAGCAAGAGCACTTGGTCGTCGTCGAGCCCCTCGGGGACCTTGATCGGTCCCACGTCGGCGAAGGGAACGCGCGCGTACTCGGCCTGACCGCCCGCGTACCCGCCCAGCATGTGGGAGTACCCGAAGATGCCGGCCGGCGAGTGGCCCCACAGCCGCTCGGCCATCCAGGCGTTCGGGTTGGTGTTCTCGCACACCGAGAACATGCCCTCCCTGCACTTGGCACAGGCGCCGCATGCGATCGGAAAGGGCACGACGACTCGGTCTCCGACCTCCAGGTTCTGCACGTCGCGCCCGACCTCGACGACCTCGCCCATGAACTCGTGTCCGAGGATGTCGCCGCGGCGCATGGTGGGGATGAAGCCGTTGAAGAGGTGGAGGTCCGATCCACAGATCGCCGTCGACGACGCCCACACGATCGCGTCGCGCGAATCCAGGAGCTGGGGGTCGGGGACGTGCTCGACCCGCACGTCGCGCTTGCCGTTCCAACAAAGGGCTCTCATCGGCGTAGTCCTTCCCGGGGCGAGCGCGTTGTCGCGGGGGAACGCCCTGCGACGTCCTAGCAGCTCGGGGTGGGAAGTCGCGTGGCCCGAATCGGCGAACGGGCGTCGCGGTGCACGCCCGGACGCCGGGCTCGTCGATGCGCCCGAGGCCATGCGTCGCAGACGACGTCCGGGCCGTGTCTCGCAGCGAGCCGCGGCCGCCGCTCAATCCACGAACGGCCCGCGATGGAGGATCGGCTCGTGGTGGGGCTTGCCGCTCAAGAATGCGAAGCGGGTGCCCGGCACTCCGGTGACCCGCAGCTTGCCGGGCGTCACGAGGGCCGCCTGGCCTCGCTGCACGGGCTGGCCGAAGATGCTCGCGGTGCCGGCGATGACGTACACCAGGCTGTTGCGATCCTCGTCGATCTCGGTCTCGAAGACCGCATCGGCCACCAGCTCGACGTCGCGATAGTCCACGTCGGTCCGGAGGGTGACCGGCGACCGGGGGCCGACGATGGTCCGCACGTGCAGATCGTCCGTACGCTCCACGACGAGGCGATCCCCGTCGAGCCCCTCGTACTCCGGTGCGATGGTCTTCAGCCGTCGCGGAAGGTTCACCCACAGTTGGAGCCCCCGGTTCGACCCGTCGGTGGCCGGCATTTCCGAGTGCCGCGCCCCTCGTCCCGACGTGAAGCGCTGGGTCCCGCCCACGCCGATGACCGAGTCGTTGCCCATGCTGTCGCGGTGGTGAAACGCCCCCTCGATCATGTACGTGAACGCCTCGAACCCACGGTGCGGGTGATCGGGGAATCCCGCCGGCACCCGCACGTCGAAGTCGTCGAGCAGCACGAAAGGATCGAAGTTCCGCAGCGCGGGGGTGGGGAACACCCGCTGCACCGTCGCCCCCTGGCCGTCGATCGCCGACACGCTCAGGATGGTGCGCACGATTCGGCTGCGCTCGGGCGCGTCGTCGAGCGGCTCGGGGAGCCCGCGGCGACCGTCGACCCCACCCTTTCCCTGGCATCCGGCGAGTGCGGTCGCGACCGAGCCCGCAATCGAGACCAGCGCTCGTCGCCGTGTGATTCTCGGCATCGCGCCCATTTTACCCTTCGACCGTGGCCTTCCCCAGCCCGCCCGTCTGCCGGCGCTCGTGGGATCGTGCGATCACGACGCTCGTGGGCGTGAGGGGTGGCGCGGTCGCGAGACGCTCGTGGAGCGTGGACGTGGGTGGATGCGGTAGGCGGAATCCGGACCGGTGCGCCCATCCCTCTCGAGCGAGAAGGCTCGCTTCGCGAAGGAGCACGGGCTGGTGAGCGTATCCGCAGCTCGCCGTCGACGGCGCTCTTGGTCTTGATCTGCGGCGCCGGGGGGCTCACCGCGGGCGGCATGGCGCTGCATCGAGACGCCCTCGGCCGCCCTCCACGGGCGCGGCTACGCGCGCAGAGGCTCGCCCGATTGGGCTCGAAACGACGACGCCTGCACCCGGACGAGATCGTCGGGGTGCAGGCGAACGAGGATGCGGCTTTTCGGCGTCGTGCGCCTCCGGGTGGACCTCGGTGTGGTGGACGAGGGGCGCCCCGTGCGAGCGAGCCACGACGCCGCGGTTGCTGCTCGAAGCAGCCTCAGCAGCCCGCGTCGGCGCACATGCTGAGCTGGCAGGTCTGCAGCGGAATCGCCTCGGTCGGAAGTGCGTTGATGCCGCACTCCTCCTGACACGCGGGGATCTGGTCCGCGCCCATCGCGGCGACGCAGGTCAAGAGCGCCGCGCAGTCGGGATTGCCGTAGCAGGCCGCGAGCTCGTCGCAGCAGTTCGACTTGATGCACATCGAGCACTCGTCGTCGTCCTTCTGCGGATCGCAGGCCGTCTCGGACGTCGCCGTCGGCATGCACAGCTCGCTGGTGCCCGTCTCGGTTCCGGTGTCCACGGAGGTTTCCGTCCCGGTATCGACCGCGGTGTCGGTGGCGGTGTCGGTGACGGTCCCGGCGGTGTCGGTCAACGTCGCGGTGGCGTCGTCGGTGGTGGCGGTGTCGGTCGCCGGTGTCGTGGTGGGGGCGGTGGTGCCCGTCCCCGTCCCGTCCGTCGCACCGTCCGTCATTGCACTGGTGGTCGCCCCATCGTCCCCATCGTCGTCGCCGCAGGCGGCAACCGTGAGGGCGAGACCCAAGAGGGTGGAGGGCACGAGGGTTCGATGGATACGCAGCATCGTCCTAAACTCCTGACTGGCTTCGCGCCGGCCATCCCGGCGTCGGATGCGGGTTTCTACCCGCTCGTTCGCGCGCATCCAAGTCTTCGCCTCGGCCGGGTTCCGCCCGCGGTCGATGCAGTGCGGATCGAGCCCGGGTCGGGGGGCCGCGTCCCACCGCGATCAGCCTGGAATCGTTGGGAGACTTTCGCGAGGGCCAGGGGCCGCGCAAACTTCGCGGGCTCGGAGCCCGTCGATGGACGCGGGGCCCGAGGCTGTGGACGGTGGACCGGGCCCCGGACCGGTTTCGCGGGACGGCCAGCAAGACGCCGTCTGAGCGGTCCCGACAATGTTCTGGACCGAGCCTCTGGATTTCGGACTCTGGTGCAATACCGTTGCGCGCCATGGCGGCGGGCGGACCCGACGGCGACGCGACCGTCAGACTGCTGGTGTGCGTCGACCATCCGCACCTGCTCGAGCGGGTGCAACACCTCGTCGACGACGGGTCGGAGTGCAGCATCGTCCAGATCGTGCCTTCGCTCGACGCGGCGCTGGCGAGCCCGTTCTTGGGGAGCGTGGACGTGCTCGTCGTCGACGGCGATCTCTGCCGCCGTGGCATCGAGATCGAGCTCGCCCCCGTCGCCGCCCGTCGCATGCCGATGGTGATCCTCACCTCTCGCGACACGCTGCCGTCGGTCGTTCGTTTCGAGCGGTCGCATCAGGTGCGTGCGGTCAGGCTCCCCAAGTGGGTCCTCGATCGCAGCGACGATCTCACCGCGGCGCACACCCGCGCGTTGTTCTGCGACTTGAGCGATCGGGTACCGCCGCGATCGAAGACCGGGGAGATGCCGAGCCCGTCGGACTTGTCCACCGGACGTCGGGTCAAGGAGAACCGAACCAGGTGAGATAGGCCAGCGGGATGGCGGCCCCCGCGGCGATCAGCACCGCACCACGGCCGACCAGGCCCTTCTTCCCCGGGAGCATGAACATCCCCGACGCGGCGAGAAACAAGAGGGCGACGGCGTAGCCATCGGCGAACCAAGTCCACGCCTTCTTGCCGCGATTGAGGTGAAGCCAGTTGGCGGCGCGCAAGAAGAACCGCGCCCGTTGGCCCTCTTCGTACACGCGCCCGCTGGCCGTGGCCACGTGGAGCGTCCGATCCTCGAGCGTGATCTCGAGCGACTGTGGGTCGACGCGGTAGACGTCCACCGGCTCCGCCGTGATGCCCGCCGCCTGCAGTACCCGTTGCGCCGCGACCCGGTCGTCCTCCGGCAGCGGTGCCTCGATCTGGTACTCGCGCTCGTAGTTGACAAAGTTGGGATCCCAGTCGGCGATGTGATTTACCGCCAGGCCCGACAGTGCGTAGACGAGGGTGGGCCCC
>CAZYSW010000410.1:0-5548 GCA_964650105.1 uncultured Nannocystaceae bacterium | reverse complement strand
CCCGGAGCCGGAGTCCGGAACAGGAACGGGAGCCTGAGCCCGGAACAGGAACGGAGCCGGAATCCTGAGCCCGGAGCCTGAGCCCGGAACGGGAAAGGAGCCTGAGCCGGGGGTGAAAGAGGAGTCTGAGCCTGGAACGGGAACAGGAGCCGGAGTCCGGAGTCGGAGTCCGGAGGCGGAACAGGAGCCGGAGTCCGGAGCCGGGAATCCTGAGCCCGGAGCCTAAGCCTGGAAGCCGGAGCAGGAGCCTGAGCTCGGGGCCGGAACAGGAGCCTGAGCCCGAAGCCCCCGGGGCCTGAGCCCGGAAGCCGGAACAGGAGCCTGAGCCCGGAGCCTGAGCCCGGGGCCTGAGCCCGGAGCCGGAGTCCGGAGGCGAAACAGGAGCCGGACCCCGGAACAGGGACGCAGCCGGCAGTCCGGAAGCCGGCGGAGATCGACCCGGGTGGTCCTCGGGTGGTGGGTCCGTGCCGGGGTGGTCTGGTGGGGCGCTTCGTACGCGGGCGGGGCGATGCCGGCGGTTTACAAGCAGTGTTGTCCGACTGTACGATGCGATTCTGCTCTGGGCTGGGGTGTGGTCCCTCCCGGACACAACCGACGAGGTTCGTTCATGCGCACGACAATCCTCTCGTTCGTGGCCACCTTGGCCATCGCTGGGACGGCCCACGCCGCCCCTTCCGATCAGGACGCCGACGAGGCCGCTCGCAAGGGCACCGAGGGCGGCACCACGGTGTACGACTTCGACGACGACAACGTCGATGGCGAAATTCTCAGCCCTCAGGGCGCCAACGTGTCTTCGCGGGGGCGGGTCAAGCACGCCAGCTTGATCAACATCCGCCCGCACTTCCTCCGCGAGCTCATCAACATGGCCAACGACGTGTGACGGGAGGGGGTCGCGCCGGGCCGCTCTCGGCGAGGGGCTCCACCTCGGTGGCCGGCGACGACCCGACCTCGTCTCGGGGTCCGGGCGCTCGACACCAGCTCCCTGGCGCGGGGAGGCGGACCCCCACTCCCTTGGACTGCGAATAGTGCGCATTCTCACAACTTTCTGTGTCGACGGCTCTCACTCGCGAGGAACATCCGCCGAGCGGCGCTGTCTAGCCGCCTGAAATCGCCGAAGGACCGCTCCAAATGTCCCAGACGCTGCAGCTCAAGATCTACAAGGACGACCAGCTCGTCGATCAGAGGACGCTGACCCAGGACGTCATCAAGATCGGAAAGCTGAAGAGCTCTCACCTGTGCCTCGAGGACGACACGGTCGCCCGAATGCACGCGGTGATCGAGGTCTCCGGCTCCGACGTGCGGGTCATCGACCTCGGAAGCTCGACCGGCACCCTTCTGAACAACCAGCGCGTCGAGAAGAACGCGGTCCTCAAGCACGGCGACGTTCTCGCCTTCGGTCCGTACCGTGTGGAGGTCGAGTTCGCGCAGCCGGCTGCGGCCGCGGCGCCTCAGCCGAGCACGGGGACCGTCGTCGCGAGCGCGGCCCCGGCTGCCGCTGCACCGATGGCCGCCGCCGCTGCGGCTCCGGCCATGGCGGCGGCCGCCGCTCCGGTTGCCGCCGCTCGACCCGTGATGCACGTCGACGCCGGCGAGGTCGAGGTGCAAGACGGCAGCACCGTCACCGAGGTCATGGCCATGTACGGCCGGACGGTCCTCGACGTCCAGCACGTCAACCAGGTCAAGAGCAAACGCGGCTCCGCACCGGCGTTCATGGCCATCGGCGGCCTGATGATCCTCGGTGGCATGGGCTTCTTCTTCAGCGAGGTCAACCAGGACTGGGAGGGCTACCAGGCCGAGTTGATCGCCGCGCAAGAAGCCGGGCGTCCCCTGCCGCAAGAGCCCGGCACCGGTCTGGGTGGGGTCGCGCTGGGCCTGGCGTTCCTCGGTCTCGTTCCCTTCGGGATCGGTGCGGTCCGCCTCAAGGACACCGGGCTGCCCAGCTACACGATCGGTGAAGGTCACCACGCCACCTTCCACACGCCCACCGCCGGGCTGCCGGATCCGGTGGCGTTCGAGTTGGTGCGCGGCGGCTCGCACGGCGAGGCGGTGCTCAACTTCACCAAGGACATGAGCGGCGACGTGACGCTCGACGGTCAGAAGCTCACGCTCGCCGAACTCGTCAGCTCGGGTCGAGCCGGGGCGGCCGGGTCCGCCTACAGCTTCCCGCTGCCTCCCGGAGCTCACTGCCGGGTCGAGTACGCCGGGCTGACCTTCCACGTGAACTCGGTGCCGCCCGGTCGGGTCATCGCCGCGAAGAGCGAGTCCGACAAGCCGTTCTGGATCTACAACGCGGCGTCGTTGGTGGTCATCGGCAGCCTCCTGGTGCTCACGCACCTCATCCCCGACGAGGCCCTCGACATGAATCTCGACGATCTCATGGCCGAGAACCGCTTCGTCGGATACATGAACCAGCCCGACGAGACGCCCGAGGAGGAGCCGCCGCCCGAGCAGGAGAACTCCGACGAGGAGGCCGGCGGTACCGGTCAGCGCCACAAGGGCGAGGAGGGCAAGATGGGTAAGCCCACCTCGAAGAACAAGTCGGGTCTGTACGCCATGAAGGGGCCCAAGGACGCGATCCCCCAGATGGCGCGAAACTTCGACCCCGACATGATGGCGCGCAACGCCGGTATTCTCGGCATGATCCAGCAGGAGAGCGGCCACTTCCTGGCGTCGCCCTACGGTGGAGCGTTCGCCGTGGGTAACGACGACGAGGACGTGTGGGGCGGCCTGACGGGTACCGAGGTCGGTGAAGCCTTCGGCGTCGGCGGCCTCGGCCTGGTGGGTACCGGTCGCGGCGGTGGTGGTACCGGTGAGGGCACCATCGGTCTCGGCAACGTCGGCCTGATCGGCAAGGGCGGCGGCGGTGGTACCGGGTCGGGCTACGGCCGCGGCTCCGGTGCCGGGTTCGGCGGCCGCGGCAAGCGAGTGCCTCAAGTCCGCCAGGCGAAGGCGCAGGTGAAGGGCGCCCTCGACAAGGACATCATTCGCCGAATCGTTCGTGCGCACATCAACGAGGTTCGCCACTGCTACAACCAGGGCCTGGTTCGCGACCCGAACCTCAGCGGTCGCGTCGCGGTGCAGTTCACCATCGGGCCCACCGGTAAGGTCCCCGTGGCGGTGGTCCAGGAGTCCACGATCAAGGATCGCGACGTGGCCAACTGCGTGGCGAAGGCGGTCAAGCGCTGGACCTTCCCCAAGCCGCAAGGCGGCGGCAACGTGGTCGTGACCTACCCGTTCGTACTCTCGCCGGGCTGATCGGGTTCGACCTCCAGCGCAAGAGGGGTGCCGCATGGCACCCCTTTTCGTTTGGTTCTCGAGACTCGACGCGCCCGCGCCGAGCGGACGCCGCGAAAACGCTTTGCGAGGCATCCGCGTGCGGGGGGGCGGATCGTCGAGTCCGAGCGTCGCGAAAGGACGTCCTCCGACCTGGCGCTGACGGTGGGCGGTCACGAGGTGTGACGCGCTCGTGCTCGGCGTGCGCGGGACGGTCGAGCGAGAACGTCGGTGGAGGACGTTGCGGAGGCCAGGCGTCGACGCGTGTTCGGGGCAGGCGGTCGAGGGGCGGTGGAGGACGTTGCGGAGGCCAGGTGTCGACGCGTGTTCGGGGCAGCGGTCGAGAGGAGGTTGGGCGGGCAGTCGCGGAGCTTTCGTGTCGACGCGTCGAGGGGCCTCCGGCGAGAGGGTCGAGGGAGGACGTCGCGGAGGGGCCGTGTCCATGTGTGTGCCGGAGCGCAGGTCGAGGGTCGACGGAGGAGGTTTGCGCAGGGTCGGCGTGCACGAGGATCCGGATCGGAGGTCGAGCTGGTCGGGGCAGGAAGTCGCGGAGCGTCGGAACTCGGGCCGGCAGGCTCCAGGCGAGCAGTCGAACGCGTAACGGGGGCCGTGTCCATGTGCGTGCCGGAGCGCAGGTCGAGGGTCGACGGAGGAGGTTTGCGCAGGGTCGGCATGCACGAGGATCCGGATCGGAGGTCGAGCTGGTCGGGGCAGGAAGTCGCGGAGCGTCGGAGCTCGGGCCGGCAGGCTCCAGGCGAGCAGTCGAACGCGTAACGGCGAGCTCGCTTTCCGTGACTCCAGGGACTCGACGTCCGTGGGGGAGCCGTGCTCGAGGACGATGTCGATCGTTTGGAACCTTTGCGGGTGATCGATGTCTCGCCGATCCGACAACCGAAGGATTGCTCCGATGTCACAGTCGCTGACGCTCTCGATCTACAAGGGCGATCAGTTTCTCGACCGGAAGACGCTCGTGCGAGACGTCATCAAGATCGGGAAGCTGAAGACCTCCGACCTCTGTCTCGAGGACGACGCCGTCGCGCGCATGCACGCGGTGATCGAAGTCTCCGGATCCGACGTTCGCGTCATCGACCTCGGAAGTGCGACGGGGACGCTGCTGAACGATCGGCGGGTCGACAAGCACGCGGTCATCGGTACGGGCGACACCCTGGCGTTCGGGCCGTACCGCGTGGCGCTCGAGCTCGCCCAGGACGCAGCCACCGCCGTCGCGCGAGGGATGGCCTTCGCTCCTCCGGATTTTTCGCCGACGTTCATCGGCGAGGTCACCACCGAGACGCGTGCTCGCCGACGACCGGAGGCCGCGGAGGTCGAGCTTCGCGACGGCAGCACGGTCACGGAGGTGGTGGCGACGTACGGGAGCACCATCCTCGACGTTCGACACGTGGACCAAACCCCCAGCAAGCGCGGTACGGCGCCTGCTCTCCTCGCGCTGGGCGGGCTCATGCTGGTGGCCGGTCTCGGCGTTTTCGCCAGCGAGGTGGCGCAGGACTGGGACGGATACCAGGCCGAGGTCACGGCAGCCGCCGAGGCGGGGAGGCCGGCGCCACACCAGCCCGGCACGGGACTGGGTGGCCTCGCGCTCGGGCTGGCGTTCGCCGGTCTGGTGCCCTTCGGTTTGGGTGTGGTGCGCCGCGGCGACACCGGACTGTCCAGCTACACGATCGGCGAGGGGCATCACGCCACCTTCCACACCCCGACCGTCGGTTCGGGTGAGGAGATCTTCCCGCTGGTCCAGGGGGGCAACCGTGGCGCGTCGGAGCTCAACTTCACGCCGAGCATGCGCGGGGAGGTCATCCTGGACGGGCAGCGGCTCACCTTCGCGCAACTCGTCGCCTCGGGGCGTGCCTTTGCGCGCGGATCGACCTACGGCTTCGCGCTTCCACCCCGCGCGCGGTGTCGCGTGGAGCATGGCGACGTCACCTTCCACGTACGGGTGGTGCCGCGCGGACGCGTGCAGGCCCGGCGTGGCGCGATCGATCGTCCGTTTTGGGTCTACAACGCTGCCGCGCTCGCCGGCGTCGGGACCTTGTTGGTGCTCACGCACCTGATTCCCGACGCGCCGATGGACCTGAAGCTCGACGAGCTCTCGGCCGAGAACCGATTCGTCGGTTACATGAGTCAGCCCGACGAGGCGCTCGAGCACGCGTCGGTCGACGAGATCGCCGACGGGACGCAGGACGCCGGGGGCGCGGGGCACCGGCACGCCGGCGACGAGGGCAAGAGGGGCAAGCCGACCGCGACCAAGAACACGGGCCTG
>CAZYSW010000409.1:5211-5568 GCA_964650105.1 uncultured Nannocystaceae bacterium | reverse complement strand
AGCCCTCGGTGCACGCCCCGAGCTCGGCGAGACGGCGACCCGGCACCTCGCCGTGCTCGAGCAGTACCTGCCCGATCTGCGGGAAGAGATGAAGGGGATCGCCGAGGGGGCGGGGGCGTCGATCCAACAGATCGTCGTGGTCAACCACTACACCGACCTCGTCGAACTCGGCGCTGCGGCGACGCGGACCGATCCGGGCGGCGCCACGGCGATCTACCTGTCGGGCGACCAGGGCCCGCTGCTCGGACAGACCTGGGACATGCACGCCAGCGCCGAGCGGTTCGTCCGCCTGATCCGGATCCGCCCCCGGGGCACGCGAGCCGAGACCGTCTGCTTCACGCTCACGGGTTGCCTGGG
>CAZYSW010000409.1:4492-5196 GCA_964650105.1 uncultured Nannocystaceae bacterium | reverse complement strand
CGTGGCGGTGACGACCGCTCAACTGCACGTCGCGACCGGGCTGGGGCTCGTGTGGCCCGCACTCGTCCGCCACCTGCTGGCCCAACCGAGCGCGTCGGCAGCCTACGCGGCGCTTCAGCGGGCACCTTTGGGCGCGGGTCGGTATTTCATGCTCGCGGACGGGCAGGAGTTCTTCGGGGTCGAGTGCGGCACGGCGACCAAGGTCCGCACGCAGACGGGGGCCAAAGCCGCGCACCTGCACACCAACCACTGCTTCGATCCGGTCTTGCGCAAGCAAGAGCGTCTGTCCAACGAGGGCACGACCTTCGAGCGGATGAACCTGGCCAGCACGCTGTATGCCCAGCTTCGACCCCGAACGCTGGAGGCGTTGTGGGAGCTCCTGTCGAGTCACGACGGATATCCGCGGAGCATCTGCTCGCACGCGGACGCCGACAGCGACCCGTCGAGCTCGCGTACCTGCGGGCTGTTTGCCGCGGAGCTGCAAACGGGGCGCATCCGGGCCGCGAGGGGTTGCGGGCGGTCGGGCACGCACGTCGATCTGCGAGTCGAGCGCTCGCTCGAGCCCTGAGGCACATCGACGGCGCCGCGACCGACCACGAAACGTGCGGCGCTCGGCGCTGGTACACTGCATCGCGCGTGAGCGACCAGCCCGATCCATGGGGCGAGCGACTCCCTCGCAAGCTCGGGGTGTTGAGCGCCGTGGC
>CAZYSW010000409.1:0-4482 GCA_964650105.1 uncultured Nannocystaceae bacterium | reverse complement strand
CGGCCGCGTTGACGGTGATGTTCACCACGGTCATGATCGGATCCACGATCGGCAGTGGCATCTTCCGAACCCCGGCGGTGGTCGCCGAGCGGCTCCCCTCGGTGGAGCTCTTCGTCCTGGCCTGGGTGCTCGGCAGCCTGGTGGCGATCGCGGGTGCGCTCACCTACGCCGAGCTGTCGGCCATGATGCCGCGCACGGGCGGGATCTACGTCTACCTTCGCGAGGCGTTCGGGCCGTTGCCCGCGTTCTTGTTCGGCTGGGCCGAACTCCTGGTGCTGCGACCGGCGGCCTACGGGGCGATCGCCATCACCTGCGCGGACTACCTGTGGCGCGTCCTGGGGGCCGACGGCAACACGCCGGCCTTCGGCGCTCCGTTGTCGCTGTCCCAGGTCACCGCCGCGGCACTGGTGGTGTTGGTCGGCGCCGTCAACTACCGGGGCGTGCAGCTCGGTGCCGTGGTGCAGAACGTCAGCACGGTGCTCAAGATCCTGGCTCTGCTGGCGCTCGTGGTCCTCGGGCTGTCGTACGCGAATGCGGGCGCCCCAGCGGCGGCACCCCTCCCCGAAACGAAGGACGTGTCGCTGGCGAGCGCGTTCGGCCTGGCGATGGTGCCGGTTCTGTGGTCCTACGACGGGTGGTCGGACGTCGGCTTCGTCTCCGGAGAAGTCCGCGATCCCCAGCGCAACCTGCCCCGTGCGTTCGTGCTGGGCACGGCCACGGTCGGTGTGCTCTACCTGGCCGTGAACGCGGCCTATCTGTCGGTCGTCCCCCTCGGGGACATGCCCGGGTCGGAGCTCATCGCCGCCGACGTCGCGCTGGCGGTCATCGGCCCGGTCGGAGTGGTGCTGGTCTCGGGCGCGGTGTGCCTGAGCACCTTCGGCACGCTCAACGGCTCCATGATGACGGGTCCCCGGGTCTTCTACGCGATGGCCGAGGACGGGCTCTTCTTCCGATCGCTGGCCAGCATCGAGCCGCGCTACGGGACGCCGTCGGGCGCCATCGTGCTCTCGGTGGTGCTCGGCGTGATCTTCGTGTCGGTGCAGACCTTCGCCGAGCTCGCCGATCAATTCATCATCGGCATCTGGCCCTTCTACGCGCTGGGTGTCCTCGCCGTGTTCGTCCTGCGCCGTCGCGACCCCGCCCGAGAACGCCCCTATCGAACCTGGGGCTACCCCATCGTCCCCGGCCTCTTCCTGGTGGCGACGCTCTTTTTGCTCGGCAACTACCTCGTCACCGAGCCCAAGACCTTCGCCCTCGACATCGCCATCATCCTCACCGGCATCCCGATCTACTTCTGGTGGCGAAGGGCCACCTGAAGCTTCCTCGCGTCCTCTCCGAGACGCCCCGGGCTGCGCACGGCGGCTCGCTACGACTTCGTCAGCAGGGCGCGCAGGGCGGGCTTTTGGATCTTGCCCAGCGGGTTGCGTGGGAGGGCGTCGAGGATGGCCAGTCGGCGGGGCTTCTTGTAGTCGGCGAGGTGCGCGACGCACAGGGCCTGCAGCTCGGCGAGGAGGCGATCTTCGGGGATGGGGGCGTGGCCGGGGCGAAGGACCACGGCGGCTGCGATGCGCTCGCCCCAGGTGGGATCGGGGAGGCCGATCACGGCGACTTCCGCGACGGCGGGGTGGGTGGTGAGCATGTCCTCGATCTCGCGGGCACCGATCTTGAAGCCGCCGCTCTTGATGATGTCCACCGACTTGCGACCGACGATGCGCACGTAGCCGTCCGGATCGCGGGTCACGATGTCGCCGGTCTTGAACCATCCGTTCTCGAAGGCAGCGGCGGTGTCTGCGGGGCGTTGCCAGTATCCGGTCATCACGCCGGGTCCGCGGACCCACAGCTCTCCGGGTCGTTCGAACGGCACGTCGACGCCCTGGTCGTCGACGACGCGGATCTCCACGCTCGGGAGCGGGCGGCCGACCGAGCCGCCGCGTCGTTCGCCTTCGAGAGGATTGGAGAGCGTGATCAGGGTCTCGGTCATGCCGTAGCGCTCGAGGATGCGGTGGCCCGTGAGCGCCTCGAAGCGTTCGAGGTCCGCCGTGGGCAAAGCGGCGCTTCCCGCCGTGAACAGCCGCCCCCGCCGGAGGCTGGCGGCCGCCGACGGGTCGACCTCGCACAGCTCGATCAGCCGGCGCACCATGGTGGGGACGCCCATGAAGACGGTGGCCCCCCGGTGCTCGAAGTCCGCGACGGTCTCCCGCGGGTCGAAGCGCTCGTGCAAGAGCACGCGAACCTTGCGGAGCAAGGATCCGTAGATCCCGATGCCGAGCCCATGCACGTGAAACAGGGGTAACGACAGCGACAGCGCGTCGCGAGGCGTCCAGCCCCAGGCGCCCGTCAGGGCGCCCATGCCGGCCGCGATGGCGCCGAACGACAGCATCACTCCCTTGCTGCGCCCGGTGGTCCCGGAGGTGTAGACGAGCAGCGCCGTGTCGTCGTCGGGACGCGACGCCAACGGGGGGGCGGCGGCGACCGGAAGGTCGTCGTCGATCCCGAGCACCGGGTGCTCGGTCGGAGGCAACTGCGGCCGCAACCGGTCCTCGCACACGATCGCGCGCGCCCCACTGTCGCCCAGGACGTGGGCGATCTCGGCCTGTGGGTAGCGGGGATTGACCGGCACGGCGATGAATCCGCCCAGATGCGCGCCCAAGAGGGCCGCGACGACGCCCGGTTGCGCCGACGAGACCAGCAGAACCCGATCGCCCGGTCGCAGGCCCACCGCCCGCAGGCGGGCCGCGTGCCCGCAGGCTCGCGCCCAAAGGCGCGCACCGTCGAAGCGCTCGCCGTCCGCCTCCACGACGACGCGGGTCGGATCGTCTCGGACGGAGGCGACCAAGGCGTCGAAGGCCGAACCGCTCACCGCGTGCGCTCCTCGAGTCGGCGTACCAGGTCGCGAACCTCCTCGGCCCGTTCGAGCGGGCACACCAGCACGCCGTGGGGGGTCGCGATCACGGCGATGTCGGTCATGCCGATGACCCCGACGGGCAGGCCCTCGGACCACACCAGGCTCCGCTTCACGTCCACGAGGAGGGGCGGCCCGCTCGTGCCGGTCACCGCGTTATCGTGTGCATCTTTGGGGGCGATGCCGTACACGGCGCGCCACGACCCGAGGTCGGTCCAGCCCACGTCGGCGGGCACCACCCGCAGATCGCCGACCTTCTCCATGACGGCGATGTCGATGGGGGCCGACTCGATGCGTGCGTAGGCGGCGGATGCTGCGGCCACCGCCGCGCGTTCGTTCCCCTGCGACAGCGACGCTTCCACCGGGGCCAGCGCTTCCCAGGTCGCTGGGCAGTGGCGCTCGAGCTCGGCCGCGATGCGCCCCACGGACATCACGAAGATCCCCGCGTTCCACAGGAACCGACCGGTGTCGAGGTACGCGCGGGCGCGCTCGGCATTCGGCTTCTCGACGAAGCGCAACGCCGGAAACACCGCGACGCCCTCGTCGCCAGGGACGCCGGCCACGGCCGTGTCGCCGCGCTCGAGGTAGCCGTAGCCCGTCGCCGGGTGGTCGGGCTCGATGCCCAGCGTCACGATGGCGTTCGTCGCTCGGGCGTAGGCCTGGGCGGCACGCAGCAAACGCCGGAACCCGGGGACGTCCTCCACGTGGTGATCCGCGGGAAGGACCACCAGGGGCGCACCGTCGATGCTCGTCCCCAGACGCGCCCGCAACACCCGAACCGCGAGCGCGATGCAGGGGGCGGTGTTGCGCCCCCGGGGCTCGACGAGGATCTGGCCGGGCTGCAGACCGGGATCGTTGCGCAGGATCTCCGGTGCCTGCTCGGCCGTCGTCACCACGAAGGTGCGCTCGGGCGCCACCAGCCCCTCGATCCGCTGCAGGGTGCGGGTGAGCAACGAGCCGGGGGAGCCCGGCCCCGGCCACGGATCCATGAGTTGCTTGGGCCGTTGGGGGACCGATGCCGGCCACAGGCGCGTGCCTCCGCCTCCCGCCATGATGAGGGCGATGGGGTCGCTCACGCCCGGACTATAGCAGCCCCGCGCGAGCCCCCTCGCTCGGGTCGAGGCGGTGCGGCCGCGCGATCCGGCTCAAGGTCCCGCCACGATCGCGATGGCCCCCACGATCAGCAAGTACGCCACGAACACCCCGACCCGCCCCTTGGACACCAGGTACAGAAGGCCGCGCAACGAGGCCAGGCCCACCACCAGACTGACCACGAAGCCGATCGCGTGCGGCACGGGATCGAAGCTCGTGGAGCCGCCCTCGGCCACCAGCTCCAACGACTCTTTGAAGGTCGCTCCTCCGACGGCGATCAGGCTGATGAGGAACGAAAAGCGAGCGGCCGCCGCTCGATCGAGGCCGACCGCCAGACCCGCCGCGATCGTCGTCCCGCTGCGCGAGATCCCGGGGAGCACGGCGAACACCTGCGCCAGGCCGATCGCGATGGCCTGACGCACGGTGGGGACGCCCTCGGATGCGGCCGCCGTCTCGGCGCGGGCGCGTCGAAAGGCGAGGAACAGGAT
>CAZYSW010000408.1:4844-5581 GCA_964650105.1 uncultured Nannocystaceae bacterium | reverse complement strand
TGGCGTCGACACGCACTCGCCTCGGTGGTCCTCGGCCACTACCGCGCCGCTGCCCGCCGCCTCTCCGCCCACGTCGAGATCGTCGGCGTGGCAGCCGGATCCGAGGGCGTCCGATCTCGACGCATAGCCTCGTCGGCCGGCTGGGCGTACACCGAGACTCGCAACCATCCCCTGACGGACAAGTGGTCCTCGGCGGTGTCCCGAGCTCGCGACGAGAGGCCTGATGCGGTCCTGATCGTCGGCTCCGACGATCAGCTCTGCGACGGACTGCTCCGGTACTACGTCGACCTGGTCGTGCGCGGGGCCGACTACGCGGGCCTCGTCGATCAGTATTTCTTGCGATGGTCCGCGGGCTGGGAATCGATCCGATTCCCGGGCTACGTGGGGGCTCGGGCAGGCGAGCCGGTGGGGCTCGGTCGCCTGATCTCGTCCGCCGTGCTCGACTCTCTCGACTGGCGGCCGTGGCACGGCTCGGCCGACCGTGGTCTCGACGGCGTCATGACCCGTCGGATCGATGCGATAGGTGTGCGGTGTGACGTCCGACGCATGGACGACGTCGGCGGTGTCGCCGTCGATATCAAGTCCTCCACGAACATCTGGCCGTACGAGCGCTTCGTCGAGGCCTCCGTTGCTGTGGATCCGGAGACCATTCTGTCTCGCTTCCCACCGGCCACAGTGGAAGCGCTCCGCCGCGCCCTCGCGAGACCAACCTCAGGGCCGGTGGCACGAAAGTGTCC
>CAZYSW010000408.1:0-4834 GCA_964650105.1 uncultured Nannocystaceae bacterium | reverse complement strand
TATCGGACAGGTAGTCCGTTCTCTCGTCCGACACCATCCACGCTGTGGATCTCTGATTCGCCGAGCAACGCTGTTCGCCGGACGCGGAGAGAACGAACGAGAAAAGGGTTGCCTCGCAAGGGAGGTTCTCATTATGGTTTGGCGGGATCCCGGCATCGGGTCGGGATCGCAAGGGAAGGACGGGTGTGGATGTGGCGAGAAGCATGAGAGCGCTGGGTTCGGCTGCGGTAGGCCTCGTAATCGGCGGGTGGGGTGGTCCTGGCTCCGAGCTGTGGCACGAACGAAGATCCGGTTCAGGCATGCAAGAACTGCCAGAACGCTGGCGGCACTCTCTGGGATTGCTGGGGTGGCGCGACGCAGTCGGCCCGCCGTCACGGGGGGACGGTGTGCCTGGACCCGAGTGCGTGGGTCGAGATCGCAATCGACGAGTGCAACTCGGAACACGGGACACCCTTCTTCATCACCAATGATGCTTCGCCGGCTCCCTGCGACGGTGTGCTCGCCGAAACGGGGCAGGCCGATGACGGCCTCGACTCGTCGGGGGACGACGCCCCAGACGTGGACTGCACGGGTTGGGACCCGTCCAGCAATATCTGGTTCTCGGGCGGCGTGTACCACATGGATGGTTTCTTCTTCTTGGATCTCGTCGACGACCCGCGCCTGATCCCGATCTGCGATACGTCGCGCGTGGAGCCGCAAACTGCTGGCGGGTTCGTGGTCGTCGGCGCGTCGTCAGGCACCCTGCTGCACGAGCTCGGCCTCCAGAACGGAGACGAGTTCGTCAGCATCAACGGTCACTCGCTCTCTACGTACGGAGACGCCGCTGATGCGTTCGGCATCGAGTGGCTCGAAGACGGAGAAGACGACTACGTTCTCGTCGTCGACCGCGGGGGCAACAACGTGACGCTGTACTACAAGTTGGCATGGCCGAGTCGATAGACGGGGGCGAAATGGTGCATCTGCGACCCCAGCCGCGAGCTGGATCCTTGTTCCTCTCCATCGTTGCGGTCGCGTGCGTTGCGTCGTGTTGCAACCCGCGCGTGGACCCGCCCGTCCCAGAGGATGCCGCTCTGCGCTACGCGGACATAGTCTGCTCTGCGTACGACCGGTGCGGCTGCGTCGGCTCTGGTTTCTCGACGACCCAAGAGTGCCGGCTCGAGCAGGAGGCCCTCTTTCGACGGGTGTCGGGATGGTCAGGTGTAGAATTCGACGCCGACTGCTTCGAGCGCGTGCTGCAGTCCATCGGGGAAATCGGCTGCGGAGCGGCCGACGTACGCCTGCCCTGCCAAGTCTTCAGCGGCGGTGAACCGCTTGGGGCGCAGTGTGTGCCGGACTGGAGTCCCAACTTTCTGGAAGGGCACCCGGGCATGCTCGCAGCAGGGCAGTGCGACAACGGCTGGTGCCGTGATGGGACGTGTTCCAGCGGACCAGCCCAGACGGTCGGTCTCGGAGAAGCCTGTCACCTGGAGTCCGGATTGCGGTGCGGCTTCGGCCTGTTCTGCGCGCCGGATGGCGTGTGTCGCGAACGCGTCCCGCTCGGCGAACCTTGCGGTAGTCCGCGCGCCTGCGACAGCGCCCAGAACTACTGCGCTGGCCTCACCGTCGACGGTGAGAATTGGGGGATCTGCAGCCCTCGAAAACCGGCGGGAATGCAGTGCGACCCCGAAGAGATCGAATCGTGTAAGCCCCCGTCGAGCTGTTGGGGAGGCGTCTGCACTGAGTGGCCCGGCGTGTGCTTCTCCTCAGGGACTCCGCCGCCCGACTTCTACCTCGCGCACCAATGGATCCCGGAGCACTCGTAGGCGGGCGCCGGGGGTGATCCACGGCGCCTGCCATCGCCGGAGCATCGACCCCGGCCAGTTCTTCGGGCTTCTACTCAGTGGCGATTCTAGCAGCGGCGGATCGAGGCGTCGATGATCGCCCGGGCCCGGTCCGGCGGCATGCCGCAGCGGCGCAGTAGGTCCATCCACGCCTCGCGATAGGCCGACTCGCAGCCTGGGCGCGGCTGGGATGCTGCGAGCAGCGACGCGCGCTCGGTCGTCCCAGTGATCACGTCTGCGATGACTGCCCGCGCGAGCGCCAGCATCGCGGCCGCGGTGGGGTGCTCGTCCCCAATCTCGTCCGCCGAGCACCCGCAGTCGATGGCACCGGCGAGTGATTGGAGCAGCAGCGACATGCACCGGTGACAGGTCGGGCGCGCGCACTCGGGACAGTACAGGCGTGGACGGTCCTCGTCGGTGCAGATCGGGCACCACACCGGATCGGTCGGCGCGTGCCCGCACGTCGAGCACCGCGCCACGCGGAATCGTGCGGCGGCGTCGATGATCTCGGTCATGCTGCGTCGCTGCGGTCGGCGAGGATGGCCGGCACCAGCGACGCCGGCACGCCGAGCGCCTCCATGATGCGACACCACGCCGCCGCGTACTCGGTCTCTCGCCCGGGGGACGGCCGGGAGACGGCGCGCAGCGACTCGACGTCACGGCCGATGATCATCGCACCGAGCGACGACCGCACGACGGCCATCAGATCGGCGCCCAAGGGCTCGGCGGCTGCGACCTGCTCGGCGGTGCCCGTCGAGCTCCCGCGGAGGGCACTCGCGACGCCCTCGAGCAGCGCCGCCATGCAGTCGCCGCAGATCGGGCGGAGGCAGGCCGGGCAGTGGATGTGGCGGCCCGGACCGACCAGTGGGGGATCGTCGTCGCACGCCGGGCATCCGCTGGGTGTGTGGGGGTCCTCTCCGCAGGCCCGGCAGCGGCGCGCAGCGGAGGAGTGATCGGAGGGGGTGGCGGTGGCGGTGGTCGTGATCATGCGGCTGTACCTCTGCGGGCGGCGAGTGATAGGACGCGCGGTGCCACGCGGTGGATCGCCGAGCGGGGCACCATGATGGGATCGCCGACGGCCCAGCCGTGGCGGTCGGCGTGGCGGATCGGGTGACGGCACTCCCCGGGGGGCGTGGAGCCAGAGACGTAGCCGGCGAGGCGATCATCGTGCGCCGCTGCGATCTCGACCCAGGCCCAGTCTGCCTCCCGGCAAAGATCCTGAGCGGGATCGTCGGTGCGCGGAGCCATGAGGACCTCGACGACATCCCCGGGTCGCACGTCGCAGACCGGCGGCGGACGGCAGTGGGCGTAGCCGGGCGAGATCAGTGCGCCGCCGTAGTGGTGGTCGCTGCCAGCAACATACTTGAGACTGAGCTCGGCGAGCTCGATCAGGTAGACCGCAGCGTCGCGGACGGCCTCGGCGCGAGCGTTCGGAGCGCGGGCCCAGTCTACTGGCACCGGCACGACGGAGCGGAGTACATCCTCTGCAGCCGCGCAGAGATCCCGGGCGTCGCCCTGTCGCGCGAGCTCCCGGGCGTGCGTCCACATGGTGATCTGGGCCTGGGGCGCCAGCGGCAGCGAGGAGTAGGTGCCACCACGCATCGCTGCCTGCTGCGCCGGTGTCCCCTGGACCGCGCCGATGATGTCCTCGATGAGCGGCTGTTGCTCGGCGTAGACCTCTCGCATGGGATCAGCATCGCCGGCGGGAGGGGCGGGCGTGGGGGCGGCAGGCCGAGTGCGTCGCCACGCGGAGTAGACGTACCAACCGGTGACGACCAACACCGACGTCCCGGCGAGCGAGCAAAATGTCCTCCAGCGCGACATCGATCACTCTCCTCTCAGATGTCCAGGCCCCACACGAGCGTGACGTTGCGTCGGCGACTGGCACCAGGCTCCACGGACACGCGTACCGACGGGTAGCCTGCGGGCACCGGCACACGATAGGAGAGTGTGGGCGAGGCGAGTGCCACCGGGATGTCCGGCATCAGGGACACCGGCGGACCGGGGATCTGTCCCGGTGGCGTGGCGCCCCACTCCTGCACGAAACGGATCAGCGTATCACTGACCGTGGGCGCGACGGTGTTGCCCGCGGCCGCTCCGACGTAGCCCTGCAGATATCGTGCGCCGCGCGGTACCGGAATCTGCTGCCCCGCGAGCAGGGCCGGCGTGCCGTCGACGTACACCAGCTGCGAAATCGTGGCCTCGCGGCCACGTCCGGTGGCGGGTGCGGCAATGCACGTCGCCTTCGCGCGCACCGTCGTCCCGAAACGGAGAGTGCCTCGGATCGGCGCGTAGTCGTCGGGCACCGGGATGGCGTCGGTGCCCTCCGGATTCGGCACGAGCAGATCCATCTCGACTTGGTGTGTCGGCGGGAGAGCGATGTTGAGGCCGGCGCCGATATCGAGATCGATGGAGTGCAGCACCGACCCCGCCTCGTACCACCCGACGCGTGCGCGCGCGGGCGTGTAGCCCTGCCGACCTCCGGCGATCTCGCCCTCCGATGGCGGCTCTGGTCGCTCCGACCCGGAGTAGACGAGCGTGGCGAGCGGGCGCACGTCGATCTGCATCCACGTCGCCGTGGAGATTGGATCCATCGTGAAGAGCCGCCAACCACCTACCGCGAGGAGGCCGAGGGCGGTGCGGACCGGTACCGTCTGCGGATCATCGACGCCCTGCTGGACCGCCACGATGGAGCGCCACTGATAAGGCTCATAGATGGCGTCGACGGACACCCGCCGGGCGGGCGACGGGGAGTAACACGCGGGGTAGATCGCAGCGCCCATCACGTCCCCCCGTAGAGTCGCGAGCGCACGATCTCGATATCCGGCGGCGAAAAGCCCTGGTCGAGTAGGTAGCGTGCGAGCCGGGCCTCCGAGTGCTCTCCGGCGAGCATCATGCCCGTGTACTGGATCGCAGCGTCGGCGCGGGCCCTCAGTCGATCCAGATCCGCCGCGTCGAGGCCCCCATGGTCGTCGTCCAGGTCGTCGTCGTCTTGGTCGTCGTCCTGGTCGTCG
>CAZYSW010000407.1:0-5622 GCA_964650105.1 uncultured Nannocystaceae bacterium | reverse complement strand
GCCGTGCGCGCGGCCGTGGTCATCGGTGCCGTCGTGTTGCTCTCGGCCCTGCTGGGCACCGTCCACGCGCTGTGGCCTCAGCCCGAGGACACGACGCCCTCGACCTCGTCGCGCCCCGCGCCTCAGGCCGCCGCACAGCAGGTAAATCCACCCGCCTCGACCGCGCCATCTCCTGCCGGAGGCGACGACTCTCGACTCGACGCCGCCGCCGTGTGCGAGAAGATGAAAGCTCTCGCGAAGACCGAGGAGCGCGCCGGCATCGAGAGTTCTGCAGCGAGGGGCTGCCCGCACTCGAGTCGAAGTTTCCCGCCGCCCTCGAGAAATTCGCCACGTGTGTGGACGATTCTGGGAACGGCGACGACCTCATCCGGTGCACGTCGAGGCTCCCCGGCTTCATCGAGGAGGCCAAGGAGGCGTCCAAGCCGAAGCCCGACGACTGGAGGCTGCGGATGAAGGACGTGTGGAACCGGTGCGACGACTACCACGCAGAGCTGTACGCGGCGAAGGTCGCCTACGCGCAGGACATCAGGGGCGGCCAGTGCGAGGGCGGCGGCGCCTGCGAGGGACGCGACAAGCTGTACGAGTTCAACGCCACGGCACACAAGCGCATGCGCGCGATCACGACGGATGCTCGCGCGCTCCTGGATGAGATGGCCGCGCAGGACGTGTCGATGGCGCTGCGCCGCGAGATGGTCCGAGGGATGGACACGTACTGCGAGGGCACGGGGCGCTACCCGAGGCGCGCCGTCCTCCCTCCGCCTTCCCTGGAGTAGACGGAGGCTGCGCCCGTGTACACGAGGGGCAAACGCGAATGCCCTTGCCCGTGTGGGGGAGCGCGACCCGTCCTACTGCACGGGCACGAACTCCGCCCGCACGTCTCGCGGCGCACCCATCGGCGCGATCAGCTCGATGCGGTAGCGCTCACCGGGCGCGAAGTAGAACGGGGCCGTGTTCACGTTCCAGACCGTGACGATGTATGGCTCGGCGTCGAAGTCGAGCTCCTCGGCGAGGGCCGGGTCGTCGACGGGCCCCGCGATGCAGGGGGCCACCCTCACGCCCCAGTCGAGAATCGGCTCGCCGAGCGACCACTCGCCCTCGATCCCGTCGAGCTGCAGCAGGTACTCGCGGTCGTCCTTCCCGGTCAGCGTGAAGCGCTGGTACATCTCTGGATCGGAGTTCGGCACGCTGATGTCGATCCTCGGCACACCGAGGTACGGCCCCAGCGTGACACCGTCGTCGCAGTCCAGCGTGGCGTCGACACGCCACAGGTCTCCTTGCCACTCGATGTCGGGGCCCGTGCACTGGTCCCATGGCGGCGGGTAGAGGAGAGGCCGCTCGGCGAGGAAACTGGCCTCGGCATCGGCCAGCGTGACGCCGTACACCGAATCGAACGCCTCGGAGAACTGCTCGAGCCCGCCGCCGTACTCCGTCGCCCGATACGCGTCCTCGAGCAGCCGGGGTCCGTGTTCCTCGTAGAGCCAGCGGATGAACAGCTCAGCAGTCGTCCGGTGGCCATACGCGTCTCCGCTGCCCGCGAACGACTCCAGCGGCCCCAGCGATTCGTCGGGCGCGTAGCTCGGAGTCCCGTCGAATGCCTCGGCCAGCCCTTCTCCGTACAGAGGATCGCTTCGTCTTCCCCACTCGCAGGTCATCGCGTGGACGAGTTCGTGCGGCAGCGAGGCCGCGTCGGACACGACGTCACCGTTGTTGCGCAGGCAGTCGCCGCTGCAGTCGTCCACGCCGAAGGACATGTAGATCGGAATCCTCCGCGTGACCTCGATGCCGAGCGCCTCGCCCACCTCCTCGATGTGCCGGTCGATCTCCGCGAGCGTGCCGCCGCAGACCGGGTGCTCGAACTTGGTTGCGATGTCGGTGTACAGCGTCTCGTAGCGAAACTCCGCCACCAGCGGATCCGAGCGGCCCCGAACACAAGGGTGTCCCGAATCGCCGGAGGAGCTGCACGCGCACGCGAGCGCCGCAAGTAGCGCCGAGAAGGCACGCATCGCTTGTCGTCCGGTCAGATGCCGTCGACCTCCATCGGCGACGGGGCGAGCGTGAGCGTCGCCGTCTGGGGACCGAGCTGAAACACGGCCTCGTCGAGCGAGAACACGCCGCCGGGAGTCAACGTGCCGTGCGCCGTGCCGACGTTGGCCACGAGCACGGGAATCCGTGCCCCGTCGAACAGTGGGAAGCCGAGGAAGCGCAACCCGAACTCGACCTCGGCGACGATGCTGCTGTGTCCGAAGATCACCTCCTCGCCCCGGACGACGCCGCGCGCGGGACGGAAGAGGGACGCCTCGATGTCCTCGAACTGGACCTGGCCGAGGAAAACGTCGGTCAGCTCCAGGTCGAGACTCGTCAGCACGATCCCGCACACCTCGCCCTCGCACGGGTCGAAGCGGACGGTCATGTCGACGCCGAGCACGTCGGCGTCCGCGTCCCCGAGCGGGCCCTCGATGATCATCGAGCCGCCTACGACCGGGCCGGAGCCGGGAACGTCCTCGACCTCAATGAAGTTCGGGTTCTCCTCGCACGTCGCGGCGTCTGAGGGGAGGACGACGTCGTCGAGTCGCAGAAGATCTCGAGCCTGCCGTTGCTCAGGTCGCCGGCGAGGATGACGTCGGGGTTGTTGACGCCGTCGCCGAGGTCGAACGGCTCGCCGTTGCGTGCCTTGTCCACGCAGCCCTGGAGCGCGGTCGGCTGCGACAGCATGTCGGACCAGAACTGGAGGTCCTCGGCCGCGTTGCCGGTCCCAGGGCCCCCGTCCATGAGCTGCGCCTCGGCCTGCTGGGCGAGCTCGACCACCGCGAGCTTGCACGCCGCCCACAGGCAGTCGTCTCGGCAAACAACCGGGAGCGAGCCTGGCGTGTTCTCGTTTTCGACATCGCAGCATGCCGACGGAACCGGAATATCGCCGAGCACGTCGTTCGGATCTTCTGGGAACTCGAGCACCTGCGGACACGTCGAGTCCACAGGGTCGTCGCCGCCGGGAAAGCACTCGGCTCGAGGATCCCCTGGTTCGCGCTGCCGATGCAGTCGAGGTCGCAGACATCGAAGCGCAGGATGCCGAAGCCCGTGCCGACGCATGTGTGGGCTCGGGGATCGACCGGCGGCTGGGCTGGATCGTCGAACGGCGGGCACCGCCACGATCATGCGCGGACGATGAGCCACCGTCCAGGAGGGCCGCGAGACGCCGCCAGGTTCTGCGGCTGACGGGGGCCCCTCGGTCGAGGTTCGCTGCTCGCACACGGAGCCGCTGGGAAGGCTACAATCTGCGGTGATGGACGCGCGCGACCTCTCTCGGCCCTGGCGGGCGCTGCTGACGGGTACGCTACTGGTCGAGCTCGCGTGCACCGGTGGCTCCGGGATGGCGACTACCGCTGGGAGCAGCGCGACGGACGAGTCCAGCTCCGCCACCACCTCGAGCGATGACACGACCACGACCGGCGATGCCACGGCGACGACGGCCGACGACGCGACCTCGGCCGGATTCGTCCCGCCCAAGCCCGATCTCGGTGCCGCGCCGTCGTGCGACATCTTCGACCCCGCTTCGTGTCCGCCGGGCGAGAAGTGCACGTCGTACTCGTTGCAGGGCGAGTGGGACGCCACCGGCTGTTTCCCGATCATGGGCAGCCAGCAGCCCGGCGACCTGTGCACGGCCTTCGGCGAGGATCCGGGGACCAGCGGGCTCGACGACTGCGACGAGGGCTCGATGTGCTGGAACGTCGATGCGGTCACGCACGAGGGCTACTGCGTCGCCTTCTGCGGCGTGTCGCAGAGCGGCGCGCCGACGTGCGAGGACGGCCACACCTGCCCCCTCAGCAGCAGTGCCACCCTCCCGCTCTGCCTGCGTACCTGCGACCCGCTGCTCGCCGGCAGCGACTGCCAGAGCGCGAACGAGACGTGTGTCTACGCGAACCCGGATCCGGTGATGGTTCCGTTCGCGTGCGTGCCGGGGGGCGAGGGCGCCGCCTACGGCGACGCCTGCATGCGCATCAACGACTGCGATGCCGGGTTGTACTGCACGGCAGCGGCGCAGGTTCCGGGCTGCGCGACACCCTCGTGCTGCTCGGAGTTCTGCGACCTGAACGCGCCCAACACCTGCGCGGGGCCGGGCCAGGTCTGCGAGGGGTGGGTTTACGACGGGATGGTCCCTTCCGGCTACGAGCACGTAGGAGGTTGCGGACTACCATGAGCACGGGATTCGAACGCCGACGACCCTTCACCCCGCCAGCCGCTCCTCGGCCCCGCGCAGCAGCCCGAGCAGGCTCCCCGGTTGACCAGGCTCGAGAACCCGGCACCGGAGGTGATCATCGAGCTCGACCCCGACGTGTACATCCCGCACCCGAAGCTGCCGAAGATCTTCCTCGGCGACGCGAAGGTGGCGAGGAACGAGGGACCCGGCCGCACGAAGACCCGCGACCAGGTATGGCTGTACGTGGCCACGTTCGCGCGGGCGGTCCGTGCCGGCGACGTTCGCGGGGCGTGCTGGCGATCATGACCGACACCGAAGAGCGCGCGAAACAGTGGGCCGATGCGATGACGGAGATGGCCGCGGACGCGCTGCGTGAGCACCGGGCCGGGCTCCTGCTCGTCGCACGCCGGGACCGTCTGGGCCGCTCCGTCGAGACGCTCGTGCTCGTCGAGCGCGAGGTGGCGAGGTTGGGCGCGAAGGTGGCCGCAGCCGGCGGAGGCAACGGCGAGGACGTGCACGACAAGTTCCTGAGGAGGATCCTCGATGCAGTCGCGGAGCACGAGCTGTTCGTCATCCGGGCCCGCACTCGCGCGGCTCTTCGCGTGCGGCGCGACCGAGGTCTCCGTTGCGGCAACGTGCCGCTCGGCCATCGTCTCGGTGAGGATGGCGAGACCCTGCTGCCCGATCATCGGGAGCGCCGAGCGGCCTCTCTCGCGCGACGCCTCCACGACGAAGGACTCTCCTTGCGCGAGATTGCCGAGCGCCTCGACGAGGCAGGCCACGCGACGCGGTCAGGAATGCGGTGGCACCACGAGCAGGTCAGGCGCCTGCTCCGGCTCGGACGACGAGGGCGACGATGATGAGGTCAGTCGCGGCGACGACCTCGACGATGCGCGCGACTCGACGAGGGCGTTGCTCGTCCCCGGTCACGAACGGCTGCACGACGCCCGCCAGGACGACCGCGAGCGCCTGCACGACCTCGTGCGGCTTGGCGTCGCTGGTGGCCAGCAGCTCGCCCAGCTCCGTGGCGACCTTGCGCGCGGCGGCCGAGCCGAGGCCCTGCACGCGACCGTGGGCCAGCCCCATCTCGAACCCCACGTCGAATACCAGCTCCTCGGCGTCGATGAGCCGGCCGACGTGCGCAGCCTCGAGGTCGAGGAGGAGCTGACGGTGCTCGCGAGGGAGCACCGCCTGCAGCCGCTCCTGGGCATCCATGATCTTGCGGACCGTGCCGCGCTCGCGCTCGTGTGCGGCGAGCAGGGCGGTCAGCGTCTCGGGCAGCGGCGTGGCCCCGCGAGCTTCACGTTCATGGTCGATTCGGGAAAAGTTGCGGCGTCGCACGAAGGATGTACGGGCCTCGGGCAGAATCTTCACGAAGTTGTGCCTCGATGACCGTGCCCGAAGCTCCGCGCGTAGTGCTCCTGCAC
>CAZYSW010000406.1:0-5640 GCA_964650105.1 uncultured Nannocystaceae bacterium | reverse complement strand
TGTGCAAGGTCGACGCGAACGGAAACCAGCAGAAGGCCTGGGACTTCACCGTGGAGAACGGCAAGGGCACCAAGACCTTCTCCAAGACGATCAAGGGTGCCGAGGGCAAGATCATCACGGTGCACATCAAGGGCCACAGCGCCACCAACTCGTTCAAGTACTCCGTGAAGGCCACGAACAAGAACCCCTGAGCGGCTCCCTCCCACGAGCCTTCACGCCCGGACCGCTTTCTCGAGGCCTTCCGGCACAGCGCGAAGCAACCGTCCACGCGGGCTCGGACCCAGGACGGTTGCTTCCGTATTCATCGGGACCGCCTCGGCGAACTCGCCGACAGGTGCTTTGTCGGCGAGTGGTCGTGTTTCGAGCCGTGCGTACGGTCGTGCGGCGGCGGGCGGGGAGGTCAGCCTTCGGGGAAGATCGTCGGTGCGCACGTCGAGACGCCGGCACCCACGACACCGTCCGGCCCGTCCTCCAGCGCGACGACGGTGCTGTGGGCCGTCGGATCGTAGTCGTACACCCGCGTGGGGCCGAAGTTCTTCGACGAGAAGATCCAGAAGCGTCCGCCCCAGTGCGCGAAGGCGAAGCCGCCGGGGGAGATCCCGAGGGCCTCCACGTCGGGCAGCTCCACGTTGGAGATCGCGGAGCCGTCTTGCTTGTTCACCTCGCCGAGGTGCACGGTCGGGTAGCAGGGATTGTCGGCGGTGCAGGGGTGGTCCCACTCCCCCGTCCAGTTCATAATCAGGTTGAACAGGCGCCCTTCGCCGGTCCCCGTGAGCTCCACCCCCGAAAACTCGCTGCCCTGGCCGAGCTGGAACTCCCAGTATTGACCGAGCGACTCGCTTCCTCCGAGCGTGTACAGGTTCGTGCTGGTGTCGACGAAGAAGAGATGCTCGATGGGGCTGGTGTCGTCTTCGGTGACGAACGCCATCCCGAGCTTGCGGGCGGCGGGCGCCTCGGCCTGGTCGGGGATGCAATCGCCGGTGTCGAGGTCGAGCACGTCGAGCCGCACGTAGTAGGTGTACATCGGGCCCTCGGGCCCCTTGCCCCACTGGATCCATGCCCTGCGGTGCCGATCGATCGCCATCGAGACCACGCCCCAGTCGGTCGTATCGGGGCAGACGACCTGCAACACCTCCGTGAACGTCAGCGTCTCGGGATCGAAGCCGTGGATCGTGTCGGGCATCCCGTTCTCGGTGCCGCGGGTCAGCACGTAGATCGGGTTCTCCTCGGGCTCGCCGCACTCGAACATAGGGTCGCCGGTCGTCGCGCCGAGGTCGAACTTCGGGCCGTCGCCATCGGTATCCGTCGTGTCCTCGCCGGAGTCCGGGTCTCCACTCTCCGACACCGAAGTCCCCGACGAGGCCCCGGCCGTGCCGTCCGACTCGCCGTCGCTGCCTCCGATACCCCCGGAGAGCTCGCCCACCGAGCCCGGACGGGTGGTGCACGCCAGCGAAGCGGAGAACCCGACGAACAGGAAAAAACGCATGGCCGCGTCGATCATCTCACCGTTTTCATGTCCACCCGCCGCGAGGCTCAGTCGGATTTCTTTACGGCCACGCGTTCACGACAACCCGCCATGGCCTCCGATCCGCGCGACGACGAGGGGAAGCGCCGCCGAAACGCGTCGGCCGCGCGCTGCGCCTCCTGGGGGCGGCCCAACGCACACAGGGCGGTGATCTTGGTCAGGCGGCGCTCTTGGTCGAACGCGCTGTCGGGGTAGCGCGCGCGGTGCGTGGCCACCAGCGAAAGGGCGCGCTCCGCCTGGCCCGCACGCAACGCTGCCCGGGCTTGTCGCAAGACGGTGAGCTCGGCGGTCAGCGACGCCGTATCATCGACGGGGGTGTTCGCGGTGGGGATGCGGGCCCGCGGTCGACGGCGCGTCGGCTTCGTCGCGGCCTCGGGCGCGGGCTCGGAGGTCACCGCCGGCTCGAGGTCGGACATCGGTGGCTCCACCACGGGGGCCGAGGCTGGTGTGGGTGGCGGCTCGCTGGCATTCCGTAGGTCCGCGGCGGCAAACGTGGAGCCCACGAGCGTCAGCGGTCGCGAGCGACCGGCGAGCATCGACACCGCCACGGCACTCCCGACGAGCAGCACCGTCAGGGTGACCTTCAAACCGATCCCGACCGTCGACGTCTGCTCGAGCGGTGGTGGGGCGCCGCTCGCGAGCCGGGTCTGCACCCGCTGCCATCCTCGGTCGATCGCGTCGGCCGTCGGCGTCGCCTCCGCGCGGAAGCTCTCGACCAGGTTCGCCCATGGCTTCGGCTCGTTCATCGCCGACTCCTTTCTTGCCGACGTCGATGACGCGCGATCATCCGCGTCATGTGTTTGCGCGCCGTTCGAAGGTGCGCGTGGACGGTGCCGGGGTCGATCCCCAGCATGGTCGACGCCTCGGGGACCGAGAGCCCGTCGATCTCGACGAGGACGAAGACGACGCGGTGCCGCTCCGCGAGGCGATCGAGCAGCCGTCGGAGGAGCGCCGCCCCCTCGGCCCGTTCGACCACCTGTTCGGGCGCCGGGAGTGGGGTGGGGGGCTCGGCGTGCTGCCGGCGGGCCTGCTCTCGGGCGCGGCCGCGCCGATGGTTGGCGCACACACGCCGCGTGATGCCGAACAGCCAGGCCCGCACGTTGGAGGCCGCGTCGATCTGCGCGCGGCGACGCGCGGCGACGAGAAACACCTGCTGCGCCACGTCCTCCGAGAACGCCGGTGGGACGCCGAGTGCCTGACAGTGGCGTACGACCGAGGGGTAGTGGGCTCGGAAGATCTGCTCGAGCCACGCGTGGTCGCCATGGGCCTGGGCGGTGGCTGGGTCGACCACCTTCTCCTCCAGGACGCGCGCAGCCATCCCCACGACGATGCCATGTCCGCCGCCGGGGCCCTTCGGTTCGCGAAGTCGCCCGCGGGTGCCGAAGCGACGCAGCCGGGCGCGTCGACGGTGATCGGGGGGCGAGATCGAGATTTGAGGGAGGCCGAGTCAGAAGCGCACGGACGGTCCCGCGAGCAGCCGAAGCGCGGCCCAACCGGGGGTGTAGACCGTCCCGAGGTCGTCGACGACGAAGCGCGGGGCCAACAGGGTCACGGTCGCGTCCGCCGCGATCCACGCACCGACGCGTCGTCGCGAGTGCCACACGACTTCCTGGCCGACCGCCGCGGTCACCCACGGCCGGTGCGTGACGCGCAGGACCTCGAGGTCGACGCCCGCGCCCCGCGTCACGCCGACGTCGAGCTGAAGGCACGACGGCAGCTCGAGTCGACGGATGCTGGGCACGAAACAGCCACGCATCCCGACGACGCCGGTCTGCACGCGCGCCCCGGCCGTCGATGGAGAGTCGAAGGGGCGCGCCATGCGCGGCGGCAGATAGCGCGAGACCAGGCCCACGCGAAAGCGCGGTCCGACCATGGCGACCTCGAGGGCGACACCGCCGGTGATGCGCGGAGCGGCCCCGACCTCCATCACGCCGCCCGTCCGGACGTCGGCCCGAAGAGAGCGCGAGCGAGGCACGCTCGTCGTCGGTCGAGGTGGCCTCGCGGCACCAGAGGACGGTGTCGGCGTCGTGGGGGCGCGCTCCCGTGCCGGCGGAGGTGCTTCCCGGCTCACGCGCAAAGGATCGAGCGCAACCGCGATGATGAGCGCGGCTGCGTCACGGGTGTCGGCGCACCTCGGCGCTTCGATGCGGCGACGCACGGACTCCTCGCCGATCCATACGTCGACCGTGAGGAGCCACGCGCCGCCGCGCTGCGACTCGACATGACCAGCCACGCGTACGTCGTCCAACGCGTCGTCGAACTCGTCTCGCCCGAGGTACGCCCCGATCCGATCGCGAACCTCCGCCTCGGTCGGGCAAGAGGGCGGGGCCTCCCAGCGCAGCTTCAGGCGCTCGGCGGCCTCCGGCACGGCTGGCGAAAGCGCCGTCGCGACCACGATCGCCGCCCACATCCGCGTCCATGATGCCCAATCGACCGTCCACGAGGAAGCCCGACCGCCACCTGGTGGCGCGAGCGGGGTTCAGCGGCCGTAGCCGCTCATGGCTCGTTCCATGCGTTCCATCGCTTGGTCGATGGTGAAGGTGTCGGCGCGTTGGCGGGGGGGGAAGTCCTTGAAAGGTGGCGAGGAACCGGGTGACGAGGCCCTGGGCGGCCATGATCATGTAGGACTTGCCGAGGTACCAGTCCCAGTAGGTGTTCGAGGTGGTGTCGGCGCGTTCGAAGGGATCGGTGCGTAGGTTGAAGAGCTTGGGGATCCGCAGCGGCACGAACGGCTCGGCCCGTGTTGCGGCGCCTGCCGGGGATCGATCTCGTCGACGATGCAGCAGGGAAGCCGGTGGGCATCCACGAGGCGATCGGGCGCCGGCCGATCGTCGCGTTCCGCAACTCCGACGGCGACTTCGAGATGTTGGAGTGGACGACGTCGGTCCCCGGGCCACGCCTCGCCGTGATCGTGCACCACACGGACGGCGAACGCGAATGGGCGTACGATCGCGACACCCACGTGGGGCGGTTGGCTCGCGCACTCGACGAGGCACCAGCCCGTGGTTGGATCGTCGTGGACATGCGGGAGGATTGACGCGTGGTCCTTCCCTTCGAGGAGCGCAAGTGGCGCACGGCATGCGTCGCCGATGATTCCACCGGCGACGTACCGTTCACCGGCGGCCCATCGTCTTCGGGGCGATCCGGATCGACACCCTCGGCCAAACCCTACGCGAAGATCTCGCACGCGGCCGTCGACGCTCATCCGCATCGACCCCAGGCCGTGATGCCTCGTGCCTCATCCGGTATTCACGGTGTGCCGGAGGAGAATCTTCGCGCCGATTCCGATCAGCACGAGGCCTCCGGCAGCGTCGAGGCGCTTTCCCGAGATGGCGCCAAGATGACGACCCGCGAACAGGCCGGCCGTACTCGACAGTGCAGTCACCACACCGATTACGACGACCGACGCCAGCAAGGGCAGGCCGAGCATCGGGAGGGAGATGCCCGCAGCAAACGCATCGATGCTCGTTGCGATGGCGAGCACGAGCATGACCTTGGTGCCGAAGAGGTCCGGGTGCTCGTGCGTAGTGTCCTCTGCGTGTTCCCTGGAGTCCCAGAGCATCTTGCCACCGATGCCGGCGAGGATCCCGAACGCGATCCAATGGCCCCATGCCTCGAAGGGCGGGCCGAGCTGGGCACCCAATGCCCAGCCGAGCGCGGGCATGAGTGCCTGAAATCCTCCAAAGGCAATCGCCACCACGATCACGTGCCGGACCTCGATGCGATCGGCGGCAAGGCCGCGCGCCGCAGACACGGCCGTCGCATCCATCGCCAAGCCGACGGCGAGCGCGAGAAGCGTCCAAAACCCCACCATGTCTCATGGCTTACCACCGGCGTTCGCGTGACCACAACGGACTCGGCCGGGCGTTCGCAAGCTCGTCCACGCGTGGATGCCCGACGTCTCGTGGGTCGCTGCAGCGTGCTCGCGCGGCGGCGACGCGGCGTGGTGGTCGAATGCCGAAGGGAGCCGGGCGACGCCCACCACGATCGCAATCCCTCTCAGGCGAGCTCGTGCGCCAACCCGACGGCCTCTCGTAGCGACCCCGCCTCGATCGCTGCGGCCAGGGCCTCGATCTCGGCGCTCATGCTCCGATCCCCCCCGTAGGGGCCGACGT
>CAZYSW010000405.1:1484-5654 GCA_964650105.1 uncultured Nannocystaceae bacterium | reverse complement strand
TGGCCACGCAGTAGTGCACGACACCGTGCTCCACGTACGTCGGCTTGTCGTGGGTGGTGGGGCGGCAGGTCGAGATGCAGCCACCCTGATCCACGGCGACGTCCACCACCACCGAGCCGGGTTCCATGGCCTGAAGGTGCTGCTCGGTGACCAGCTTGGGCGCCGCACCGCCGGGGACGAGCACCGCACCGATCACCAGATCGGCCTGCGTGACCTCGTTCTCGATGTTCTCGGGGTTGGAGTAGAGGGTCTCGATCGCATTGCCGAAGACGTCCTCCAGCCAGTGCATGCGCGGGGCGCTGATGTCCAGGACGGTGACGCGTGCACCGAGCCCCAGCGCGATGCGAGCCGCCGCCGTCCCCACGATGCCGCCACCCAGGATCGCGACTCGCCCTCGCCGCGTGCCCGGGATGCCGCCGAGGAGCAAGCCCTTGCCCCCCTTTTCGCGCTCCAGGCAGGACGCGCCGACCTGCGACGCCATGCGACCGGCGATCTCGCTCATGGGACGAAGGAGGGGCAACCCGCCGTCGTCGTCGGTGATCGTCTCGTACGCGACGCCGTGCACCTTCTTGGCGAGGAGCTCCTTGGTGAGCTCGGGGAACGCCGCCAGGTGTAGATACGTGTAGAGCACCAACCCCTCGCGGAAGTGCTGGAACTCCGACGGCAAAGGCTCTTTGACCTTGATGACCATGTCGGCGTGGCCCCACACCTCCGCGGCGTCGGGCACGATCGTCGCCCCCGCCGCCGTGAAGGTGTCGTCGCTGAAGCCGGAGCTGTGGCCTGCGCCCTTTTCGACGAACACGCGGTGGCCTCGAGCAACCAGCTGCTTGACCCCGGCGGGATTGATCCCCACCCGGTACTCGTGTGTCTTGATCTCCTTGGGTACGCCGATTTTCATGGCTTGCTGTCTCCGCGAGGGCTTCCGCGGACTATAGAGGAAATTCCGACCCCTTGCCCGCACGACCCCCTGGGCGCTCCCCGGGCGCTCACGCTCGATCGGACCGGACCCGCAGGAGGGTTTCGACCACCTCCACGAACCCCGCCCCTTCGCGGGAACGCGTGATGAACCGGGGGAGCTCGGGGAAATACGCCCGCTGCCCGGCGACGTCCGCGGTGCCGACGGTCGCACCGAACCGCCCCCCCAAAAACAGCCCTGCGTCGTTGGGCGCGTCACCCACGGTCAAGATCCTCAGCGGGTCCAACCCCTCGCGTTCGGCGAACGCCAGCGCGGCCGCCCCCTTGTCGGGCTTCACCGGCGTCAGGTGCACGTGAACGCTGGACCAGATCAACCAAACCCCCAGCGATTCCGCCGCCGTTCGCAGGCGCACCAGCTCCGTCTCGCCACGGCCGTCGCGCTCGTAGGCGACGTCTCCCAGGCGGAACGGATCGTCGGGAGCCAGCCTCAGGCCGGCGCCGTGCTCCGCGTTGAGGCGCTCGGCCACGGCCTTGAGCCGCGCGCGATCGGGCGCAGGCCCGAGCCACTGCGGGCGCCGATCGGGGGCGAGGAGGACCAACCCGTTCTCCGCGATTCCCCGCGTGACCGCGGGGAGATACCGAACGAGGCCGGCGACTTCGCCCGCCGACCGACCGCTGACCGGCAGCACCTCGATGCCCACGGACGCCAGCCGCAAGATGGCGCCGATGACCTCGGGCTCGATCACGCCTCCCGTGGTGAGCGTGCCGTCGACGTCGGTGGCGACGAGGCGAATTCCCGCCAGGTCCTCTGCCTCGGGGCCGCGGCCGACGCTCTCCAGGGATCGCAGGGATTCGTGATGCATGGGTTCGAAGGGCACGATTCGAGGCGAATACCGCCGATCGAGCCGCCGGTCCACGGCGGCCCGCAGCCCGGGCACCCCGGCTCGGGTCGTGCTACGGTCGAGGCTACCATCGGCCATGGCGCTCGACCTCGAGCCCGGTGACGTATCTGCCGGCGGGATCCGCATCCTGAGCGTTCTCGGTGTGGGATCCTTCGCCCGCGTCTACGAGGTCGAGGTCCCCGGGTACGATCGTCGGCTGGCGCTGAAGCTGACGCGCGAACCGGTGACCGCGAGCGACCAGGCCCAGCGCGCCCTGCGTGAGATCACGATCCTACGATCGCTGACCAACCCGCACGTCGTCCGCACCTTCGACTGCGGCTTGCGCCCCGACGGACACATCTACCTGCTGATGGATCTCCTGTCGGGTTGCACGCTCGACCAGTGGCACGACTTCCGGGAGCCTCTCCACCCCGCCCAGGCGGTGACGATCATCCACCAGGCGTGCCTGGGGCTGGCCGAGGCGCATGCCATGGGGATCGTGCATCGCGACGTCAAACCCGAGAACGTCTTCATCGAGCGCGACGGCCAGATCAAGGTGCTCGACTTCGGGTTGGCGCGCTCGTGGGACGGCAGACCGGTGGTTGGCGTGAACGCGACCGAGGCCCACATGGTGGTCGGCACGCCGCACTACTCTCAACCCGAGCAGCTCCGCACCCGCGTGCTGACCCCCGCCAGCGACGTGTACAGCCTGGCCACCATCCTCTACGAGCTCCTGAGCGCTCGCTCGCCCTTTTGGCCCGATCGGCCGCTCCACGAGGTCAAGCACGAGCTGCGCAACGAGCCCAGGGAATGGCTGGCCGCCCACGCGCGCACGCCCCCGGCCCTCTTGTCGGAGCTCCCCGGCTGCAGCGAGTTCCCCGAAGGTCTGGTCAAGGGAATCGATCGCTGTCTGCAGAAGGATCCCAACGCTCGCCCCCCCACCGCGAGCGCGCTCGCCAACATCCTGGGCATGGTGCTCCACCGCGACATGGGCATCCCCGTCGCGGTCAAGATTCGAACGCTGCACCCCGACGGTACGCTCGACGACCGCCTGTTTCTGCCCGGCAGCTATCGGATCGGGAGCGGGGAGCGATGCGAGATCAAGCTGCGCGACGACGTCGTGCTACAGGTCCACGCCGTGCTCGAATGGAGCGGCATCCCCAACAAGCCGCACCTGCGCCCGCTGTCGGACGACGGCATCGTCAAGGTCAACGACGAGCCCATCTATCGTCCGGTCGAGCTGCAGGAGGACGACGAGTTCAGCGTCGGTCGGACCCGCATGGCGGTCATGTTTTAGTCGGGGCGAGAGGATTTGAACCTCCGACCTTTCGGTCCCGAACCGAACGCGCTACCAGACTGCGCTACGCCCCGAATTTCGTGGAGGCGGTAGTTAACCGAGGACGCCGCGGATGTCAAAGCGTCGACCGCGCACATCCCGCAGCTGGCGGGAACGCCTCGACCCGACCGCCCCAGGCGCGGCCCTCCGCGTCGCCGCGTGCCCTCGCACCCGCCTCGCGAAAAGCTCAGCCCGAAAGACGCCCCAGAAGCGCGAGCGCCCCCAGGCGGTAGAGGATTCGGGCGCCCACGTTGGCGTCGATCTCGGTCGACCCCTCCGGGCCCGGCGCGACCTCGACCAGGTCGAAGCCCACGACGGTCTTGTTGCGCCAAAGCAGCGCCGACAAAAGCGTCATGGCGTGCCCGAACCCCAGGCCTCCGGGGACCGGCGTCCCGGTATGGGGGCAGTACGCCGGCTCCAGCCCGTCGATGTCGAACGACACGTACACCCTCGGGGGAAGGTGATCGACGATCTCCTCGCACAACCTTCGCCACGGCTCGCCCGCGTGCAGGCGTCGGCGTAAAGAATGATCGAAGTAGGTGACGACGCGCGAGTCGTCCTGGGTCCGCGCGTACTCCTGCTCGCTGAGGTCCCGGACGCCGACCTGGACGAGCACGTCGATGCCGCTCACCCGCTCGAGGACGTTGTGCATGACGCTGGCGTGGGATCGCTCGAACCCCTCGTACGAGACGCGGAGGTCGGCGTGGGCATCGACGTGCAACACCCCCATCGCCCCGTGGTGCGCGGCGTGAGCGGCGATGGAACCCAACGCCACGCTGTGATCGCCCCCGACGATCCCGACGATCTTCTCCGCGTCGAGCAAAGCCGCCGTCTGCTCCTCCACCCATTGGTCGAGCGCCCGGCAGTGCGCGTTCACCTTCTCGAGCTGCGCCGTCGCCTCCGGATCCGAACCGAGGCAACCCCCGGCCTGGATGATCGGCACGGCCAGATCGCTGGCCTCGGCGTTCCAGCGCACCACCTCGGGGTCCGCGTCCCGCATGTGACTCCCGTCCTGCCACGGGTGTGGCCGCCCCGACA
>CAZYSW010000405.1:0-1474 GCA_964650105.1 uncultured Nannocystaceae bacterium | reverse complement strand
CGAGCTCGGGATCGAAGAGGTCGAGCTGAGGACTGGCCCGACGGATCGCGGCGGGCCCCTGCGCCGTGCCGCGCCCGTAGCTGGTGGTGACCTCCCAGGGCACCGGCAGCAGTACGAGGTTGCTCTCGCCCTCGGAGAACGGGAGCCCGAAGATCCCTCGATTTTCGTCGCCCGCTTGCTCGGGGTCGAAGGCGGAGATGTCGACCTTTCGCAGCACGTCCGATTGGAGCCTAACCGCTCGCTTCACCGATCGCCACGCCACGCGCACGCGTTTCGATGGGCACAATCGACCATGGTCGCCTCGCGCCTGTACCGAAAGGACACGTCCCGCCGAGGTGCCCCTCGAGGCGGATGTCCAACGCGGCGCCCGCCGCCAAACCTCTCCCGACGTCCGCTCTGCGCGGCGGTGACCGCTGTCCGCTCGTCCCTCTCGGCAGGGTGTCGGAGAGATGGCGCGCGGCGATGACACCGTCCCCGCCGACGCGGGCTGCGTTGCTCGAACGCTCCGATCATGACCCGATCGTTTTTCGGTTTCGCGCCTCGTCAGCGCCGACGCGGACACCGTTCCAGGGACGCGAGCGGGGCTCCTCCTGGGTCCACGCGCTCCGACGCGCAGACGGCAGGCGGCTCGACCGACTCCGGCGTACGCGAGCGACCGCTGCGAGGGCCTGATAGACTCCGCCTCCGTCGATGCCGCCGGCTGTCTCCCGCGAGGTGTTGCGGTTGGCCGCGCCGGCGATCGGAACGAGTCTGCTCAACACCCTGGTGTTCGTGGCCGATCGCCTCATGCTGGCGCGCTTCGATCGGGCTGCGCTGGCGAGCATGCAGCTCCAGGGTCCGCTGATGTGGTCGGTCGCCAGCGTCTTCATGGCGCTGGGCGTGGGCACGGTGGCCCTGGTCGCCCGGGCGACGGGCGCCGGCGACCTCGAACGCGCGCGCCGAATCGCTCGGGCGGCGTTGCGGCTCGCCCTGGCGCTGGGGCTGCTCACCGCCTTCGGAGGGCTGCTCGGGCTCGACGTCCTGGTCCGCGCCCTGGGGCCCGACGACCTGGAGTTGCAGGCGCTGTCGCGGGACTATCTCCGCGTCGGGATGGCCATGCTCCCTCTGGAGTTCGTGGCCACCGCGGCCGCCATGATCCACCACGGTCACGGCGACACGCGGACCCCGTTCGTGGTCGGCATCGTGGCCAACCTCGCCAACGTCGGCGCCAATGCCATCCTGATCTTCGGCGCGGATCTAGGTGGGTTGCGCGTGCCACCTCTGGGCACCGAGGGCGCTGCGCTGGGAACCGCGCTCGCGTTTGCGCTGGAGACCGTGTTGTTGGTCGGCAACCTCGCCCGCCGCCGTCACCCGCTGTCCATCGGTCCGCTGCGCGTGCTCGCGTCGCGGCGCGAGCACGAGGAGAGCACGCGCGCTCTGGTGAAGCTGGGGGTCCCCGCCGTGATCGAGCGCCTCGTCGTCCACGCGGGCTTCC
>CAZYSW010000404.1:4352-5694 GCA_964650105.1 uncultured Nannocystaceae bacterium | reverse complement strand
GCCGCGTCGCGCTCGCTCGTGCCCCCTTCCGCCTCGCGGGAGGGGGTGCTTTCGTCAGGCGGGGATGGGGTGCCCGTGTCCCTGCAACGCCAGCCACTTCAAGAGGTCGCGGCGGCGAACCATGCCTTCGACGTGGTCGCCTTCGAGGACGGGGAGCTGATCGACGTCGCGCCGGGCGAGCTCCTCCAGGGCTCGCTCGGCGTCGTCGTGGGGATCGACGATCGAGACGTGGGTGGCCGGCGTCATGATCTCGGACACGGTCGTCACGTGCCATCGATCGTGTGGGACCTTGCGGACGTCGGTGAGGCACACGATCCCCGCGAAGCGGCTGTTCACCACGACCGGGAACGCCTGCTGGTCCTCCATCAACAGGCGCTCGCGCACGAATTGCTCGATGGTCAGCTCGGGCGGGACGGTCGTCACGTGACGCGTCATGATCCGCACCACGGGAACGCCCTCGAGGGCCCTACGGACGAGGAGCTGCTGATAGCTGGCGCGCGCCGCGTGGTTGAGAAACCACCCGATCAGCAAAAGCCAGATCCCCTGCACCAGGCCGCCCGAGAACAGGGCGAAAACGCCCCAGGCCATGAGGCCCCACGCGACGGCTTGCCCCGCGCCCGCGGCCCAGCGCGTGGCCTTGAGCATGTCGCCCGTCGACCACCACAAGATCGATCGCAACACGCGTCCGCCGTCCAGCGGAAACCCCGGCACCATGTTGAAGATGCCGAGCAGGAGGTTGATCGGACCGAGCCACAAAAGCAGCGTCGACACCGGACCCAGGGCCTGGAACGCCGCCACCGGGGTCTCGGCCAGCGTGCTGCCGCCGACCTCCGCCAGCGCCCAGCCACCCAACGTCGCGATCACCCCGATCGCGATGCTGGTCAACGGCCCCACGGCGGCCATCAAGAACTCGGCCTTCGGCGAGGGCGGCTCGCGTTCCATGTGGGCCATCCCGCCGAAGACGAACAGGGTGATGCGGCGGACGGGGATGCCCTGCGTGCGGGCGACGACGGCGTGGGAGAGCTCGTGCGCCAGCACCGAAGCGAAGAACAAGAACGAGGCGCCCAGGCCCACCCCCCAGCTCATCGCGGGGCTCCATTCGGGATGCCACGCCGGGAACAGGCCCATCGCGAGGTTCACGGTGATGAGCGCGAAGATGATGATGAGGCTCCAGTCGACGAAGACGTCGACCCCGAAGGCGCGTCCGAGGCGAAAGCCGCGGCCCAGCACGGTGGACGCGCTGCGCCCCATGGCGCGCTCTTGTTCGCGGTGCTCGTCTGTGGCCATGTCGCCAGCCTGCGACGATTCCGCCGCCCGGCCACCGGCGGCGTCCCCGGTCCCG
>CAZYSW010000404.1:0-4342 GCA_964650105.1 uncultured Nannocystaceae bacterium | reverse complement strand
GCGGATCACGTGCACCAGGTTGCGAAGCGTATCCCAGGACGCACGCACCGTATGGCGCAGGCCCCGTCCGTACAGCGCTCGTACGGTCGATTCCACCAGGTCGTAGGTGTGCTCGCGCACCGGATGGATCGCGGGCGTCTTGCCGAACGCGAATCGATCGTTGACCACGACCTTCGCGTGGCAGCAAGCGCGCAGCCCCTCGCGGCCGCTGCCGGGGTCGCTGCCCGAGCCGCCCCAGGGTAGCGCCTGCATCAGCCGTGCGATCGCGTGGTCGTTCACCACGCTGGTGGCCGCACGCAAGCGCGACGCAATCCGGTCTCCCCGTGCGCGATCGCGGGTGAACACGGTCGACCCGATCCCGCACGCGCTTTCATTCGCGAGCTCGATGGCCTGCGCTTCGTCGTCGACGCGGACCACGACCATCACCGGGCCGAACACCGCTTCGCGGACGATCCGCATGCGAGGGTCGACGTCGACGACGAGGGTGGGCTCGAAGTAGTGGCCCGGCAGGTCGCTTCGCCGTCGGCCCCCGACGAGCACGCGCGCGCCCTGGGCGACGGCATCGTCGACCAGCTCCTGGAGAACGTCGACGTCGCGAGCCGTCGCCATCGCACCGCAGTCGACGAGATCGTCCAGCGGTGGCCCCTGTCGCAACCGCCTCACCCGCGCCTCGGCGAGGCGCACGAACGCCTCGTAGACGGCGTCGAACACGTACAGGCGCTCGACCCCCGTGCACGACGGTCCGCAGGCTCCGAACACGCCCGGCAAGGCCGCGTCGAGCACCCGGTCGAGGTCGGCGTCGTCGCACACCACCAGGGCATCGGTGCCGCCGCGCTCGAGCGCGGAGGACCACGATCGGGCCGTGGTCGCCACCGCACCGGCGCCGCTTCGCGAGGACCCAGGGACGAACACGGTGTCGATGCCCGCGTCCATCAGCGCCGTCGCGGTTCGGTCGTCGCCCGTCACGACCTGCACCAACGCCGCGTCGTGTCCGTGCCGGCGTAGCGCGTCGTGGATCAGGTCGAGGTAGGCCAGGCTCGACCAGCTCGCGAGCTCCGAGACCTTCACCACGACCGCGTTTCCGGCATACAGGCCGGGCACCACCGGGCTCAACAAACCATAGAACGGGAAGCGTGACGGCCCGATCGCGCCGATCACCCCTCGGGGCACATGGACGAGCGTCGCGGTCTTGTGCAGCCACCACCCGGGGCTTCGGCGCTCGGGTCGAAGGTCTCGTTCACCGTGCACCAACGCGTAGCGGATCTTCTCGCACACGGGCCACACCTCGCCGAGCACGACGTCGAGCATGGTCTTGCCCGATCCGTGCACGGCCAGCCGACAGATCTCGTCCTGATGGGCTACGATGGCGTCGAGCAAGGTCCGAAGCACGCGCCCCCGCTCGGCGAAGGTCGTCGTGGCCCAGCTCGCCTGGGCTCGACGACCCCGCGCCACGGCGACCTCGACGTCCTCGCGCGTCATCACCGGGACCTCGCCCAGCCGCTCCCCCGTGGCCGGGTCGCGGCACTCGATCACGTCGCGTTCGGAAAGGGACGAGACGAACATGCGGGCTCGCGCGAAGTCCATGGTGCATCTCCTCGGGCGCGGTCAGGTCGATCGCTTCGCGAGCACCGCGTGACCGTCGAGCAGGGCGAGCGCGGCGGGGTAGCTCCACGCCGGGTCGCGGCTCACCGCCGCCACGCAGCGACGCACCGCGACGTTTCCCCGCGGCAACAGAAGCTGCGGTGGCTCGTCACGCGTGCGGCGAACGGGGCCCGTGCCGCCGCAGATGCGAACGTCCGCGATGTCGGCGGGCAAATGCCCGCGCAAGAGCTCGACGAGCCGTCGCTCGTCGTCGGTCAGCGCGGTGTCGGGCAAGGGCGGATGGCGGAAGGGATGGCGGAGAAAGGCCCCCGCCCGCTGGATCGCCCGGCCGGTCCCATCGAGCGCGCGCCGCAACGCCGCGGCGGTCGAGTGTCCCGCCTGACGCGGATCGGGGGGGCGAAACCCGATCTGCAGCAGCTCGGTGAGCCGGCTGCGCTCGACCTCGTCCACCACCAGCGTCAGCTCCGATCCCAGCGCGAACGCGTCGGCGCGCTGGCTGGGATACAAAGCGGGGAGGATCCGCTTGCCGGCCGCGTCGGTTTGCACGGCAGCTCCCATGGTCAGGATGTCGACTAGCCGCGGTCCCTGCTCGTCGACTGCTCGAAAGGCGGGCACGGTGACGAGCTCTTCGACGCGGATCCGGCGGCGCAACCCCTGCAGAACGTAACGCGCCACCCGAGCGCGCGCCGCCTCCGACAGCGTCGGCATGCGCTCGTGCAGCTCGACCACCGCGGCCGCCGACTGATCGACGAGACGGTCGATCTCGGGGCGGATGGCGTCGCGAAGGCGCGCCGCGTTGAGCTCGGTGGAGGCGCGCCCGAGCTCGACCGCGGCCTCGAACGGTGGCGCATCGGGGATCGTGAGGTGCCCGCTGATGAGCCCGTGCTCGAGCAGCCACACGTGCGCACCGTCGCCGTCCAACGGGATCGCCACGCGGCCCACCAGCGGCGCGCGCAGGGGGGCCTGGGTGACCACGCGATCGAAGCCGCCGCGGATCGGCTTGCCGTCGATCACCACCGGGACGTCGGCGAAGCGCCCCGCCTTGGTCAACCAGTCCACGGCTCGTCCCCGATCGATCGCCCCGCACTCGAGGACGATCTCGGTCGTGCGACCGGCGAACCCGTCACCCACCTCCACCCACGGGGTGCGCCCGCGGGCGTGGTCCAGTCGACAGCGCCGTCCGTCGACCGTGGTCTCGATGGTCAGCGCCTTGGGATCGAGCCCCGCCATCACCAACAGGGCCAGGCCCCCCGCCGCCTCCAGAGCGGTGAGCGCGGCGTGTCGCTGCTCGCTTTGCTGTCGCGCGTCGAGCAAGGTCGCGACCCACTGCAGGTGCAGAAGCTCGATGCCCTCGCCGTCGTCGAGGCACCGAACGCGAGCACGCCCGATCTCGATGCGAATTTCGCTGGCGCCGGCCCGGATCCCCCGGCGAACCAGCTCGGCCGGTACCTGCCACGGGCCCTGGAGCTGCGCCTGCGCCAGCTTGCGGAGCTCGGCGCTCACGTCGATGCTCAGCAGCCGGGCGATGTCGATGCGTTCGGAGACCTCGGCGACCATCGTGCTCACCCCACGAACTCGTGGATGGCCCGGCGTGCGCACTCGCCGAGCAGTCGTGCACGGCGAGCCGTGGGAATGGAGAGCGCCGCGGTGAGGTGGTCGAGCGCCTGCAGCGTGGCCCGGGCGGGTGCGGTCCGGGCCAACGTGCGCGCCTCCATCAGCCACGTCGCGCGCTCGTCCACCAGCACCAACCGGCTGCCGCGATGCCCGGGCAGGCGAACGCCGAGGGGGCCGAGATCGAGCACCGCGAGCCCACCGGGCACGCTCGAGGAGATCCGCATGCCCCAGTCCTCGCCGCGGGTCGCCAACAGGTCGTTCACCGAACGGCACAGCGCGTCGGCCCGTGCGTCTTGCAGCAGGCGATCCCAACGGTCGAGGTCCACGGCGCCCAGCGCATCGGCGACGGTCTGTCCCTCCGGTTCCCCTTCGTCGAGCACGGCCGCGCGCGCCTTGGCGGCCCGGCGGGCGAGCCCGCTGCCGTTGCGGCTGCGGTAGAGCTGGCTGAGGGTCGCGAGCGCGCGCGCTCGGTTGATCGAGATCGCCCGACCACCGCACAACGGCACCAGCGGCCGGTTGAAGAGGCTCGACACGTGGCCGAACGCTCCGGGCTGCTGCAACACGCCGCGCAGCAGCCGAGACAGGTCGGCGCCGGCGTCCAGCTTGATGGCGCGACGCGTGCGACCGGCGAACAGCGAGCCCAGGGCGAGACCCGCCAACATCACCGGCAGCCCACGCAGGATCCACGGCGAGCGTCGATCCAGCGCCCAGACGAAGGCGAAAAACGAGCTCGATTCCTCTTCGACGGTGAGCGGCTCGACAGGCGGGCCGCTGGGGATCGCCGGCGCGCCCACGACCGCCTCGGACGTCGGCACGGACTCGAGCGCGCGGGCGTCCTCCGGCGCCGCGGCGGCGACGGACACGGAGGGAGTCTCACCCTCGAAAGCCGGCGCGGGGTCGTCTTCGGCGTCACCGGCCTGCACGGGTTGCGCGACCCCGAAGGCGACCGGCGGCGGCCCGGGGGGCGGGGGCACGAGCGAGGCCACGGTCGGCACGCTCACGCGGCTGTCGCTCGCGTCGGCGATCCGCCAGTGCCCGTCCTCGCCTTGCCACTCCACCCAGGCGTGCAAGAACGGCAGGGCCTCGCCGCCCCACACGTCCTCGACGTTCTCGGAGGCGCCTCCGT
>CAZYSW010000403.1:0-5699 GCA_964650105.1 uncultured Nannocystaceae bacterium | reverse complement strand
GGCCGCCGTGTGGCCGGTTGGTCTGTGGCGATTCCCAATCGCCGAGTTGACCGTGGCAAAAGGGGGGGCGGGGCGCAAGAGAAATTGCGATAGCTATTTCAATTATTTCCGCTAGCTTCGGTGCGGGGAATTGAAGAGCCTTTCGCAGTTACGGAGAAATGCCCCAAGAATGCCCAATAAGTCCGCTTATCTCAGTATCTCGGAAGCCGCCGAATTGATGGGTGTGCCAGTATCGACCGCACGGAGCAGGCTGTTCCGCGCGAAGATCGTCCCGGACCCGGGACGAAACGAGAATGGCAAGATGGCGGCATTTTACCGCCGCGCCGACGTCGAAAAGCTGATCGCCGAGGGCTTCCGCCCGCCGGGTAGGCCCAAGGCTGGCGAGGCGAGGCGGTAGTGGCGAGGATTGACTTCACTGAATCCTGAGGAGACCCTCCCAGGGCCATGAACGACCTGATTCTCTACCCCACTGAAGACGGCAAGTCCGAGGTACGCCTGCGCATCCATCGGCAGACGGTGTGGCTTTCCCAGCGGGAGATGGCCGAGCTCTTCAACGTGAGCGTGGACAACGTCGGCCTGCACCTCAAGAATCTCTACGATGAGGGCGAACTACTTCGCGAGGCAACTACCGAGGATTCCTCGGTAGTTCAATTAGAAGGCAATCGCGAGGTCCGCCGCCAGCTGACGCTATACAACCTCGACGCCATCCTTGCGGTGGGCTATCGGGTACGTTCGCCCCGGGGGGTACAATTTCGCCGCTGGGCGTCCACCATCCTGAAGGAGTACCTGGTCAAGGGCTTCGCGATGGACGACGAGCGGCTGAAGAATCCGGACGGCCGCCCCGACTACTTCGACGAAATGCTGGCGCGCATCCGGGACATCCGCGCGTCCGAGAAGCGCTTCTACCAAAAGGTGCGCGACCTGTTTGCCCTTAGCAGCGACTACGACAAGACCGATCAGGCCACACAGCAGTTCTTCGCAACGGTGCAGAACACTTTGATCTATGCCGTCACACGCAAGACGGCTGCCGAGCTCGTGACGGCGCGAGCCAATCCCAATGACCCCAACTTCGGCCTGCTGGCATGGAAGGGCAACAGAGTCCGCAAGCAGGACATCCTGATTGCCAAGAACTACCTGACGGAGGATGAAATCGATACGCTGAACCGCCTGGTGGTTATCTTCCTAGAGACGGCAGAGCTAAGGGCGAAGAATCGCCAGGAGACGCGCATGGCCTTCTGGCGGCAGAATGTGGACCAGATTATCACCTCCAACGGTTTCCCTCTACTGACTCATGCCGGAAGCATCAGCCACGAGCGGATGGAGCAGCAAACCGCGGCGCTTTATCTGGAGTTTGACCAGCGCCGCAAGGCCGAGGAAGCCAGGGCGGCAGACCGAGAGGACGATGCCGAGTTGAAGGCCCTCGAAGCAAAGATCGGGAAGCGCAAGCCTAGGACCGGAAAGAAGGAGGCGAACGGCAATGCCCCAGAAGGCTCCCCCCATCCTGAATGATCGCAAGTTCATCGAGCGTTTGCGCGAGGCCAATCGGCCTGCACCACGCCCACAGACGGATCCGGCTCGCGACCGTGCCGTTTCAGAGGCCAGAAGACTCGTAGCGAATCTGGCTGAGTCGCGGCGCAAGACCTAAGCTGCCGCGCCCTCATCCGGCGGCGCCGCTCCCCCGCCCAGCCGCCCGAACCCGGGCATGGAACCGACGGCCGCGAAGGCATCGTCCTCGATCTGCCGCAGCTCGTCGTCCACGTCCACCGAGTCAGGGATGACCTCCCCCTGCTTCAGGATGGACAGGAACGTCCGCTTCGAGATCAGGCCGTCGCGCGTGGCCCCCGCCAGGGCGTTCAGCAGCGTTCCTTCCAGCAGCTCGTCGTCGAAGTCGCGCGAGTACTCGACCGTCTTCGAAGGCATAAGGGCCTTCACGGCCTCGTTGTTCGCCAGGTCCACTTCCCCCTTCCACCCCAGCGCATATCCCCAACACAGGAGCTCGGCGTCCTCCAACCGGCCGGCCGTGGCCGACAGTGACGCCGCGAACACCCGCCCTTCCCCGCGGATGGACTCGGCGCTCTGCACCTGGGCCGTCGCCTTCCGCGCCTGCTTGAGTGCGATCAGGAAGATGCGCGAGATCAGGTCCCGTTCGCTTTCCCGTGAGGCAGTGAGGGCGTTGCCCGACGGCTCCAAATAGCCGAGCGCCACCGTCGGCGAGGATCCGCCGCCCAGGGCCCCGCCCGACTTCAGGTAAATGCCGTTCCCCTGGTTGACCTTCAGGCTCCCCGGGTTATCTGGCGCGATGACGTATGGGATCGGGTTGTTGGTCAGGAACTCGGTCACGTCGCGGTCGCTGAACTTGTTGTAGATCGAGATCGCGTGATCGAGGATATCCACGACCACGGGCCAGCCGAGTCCGTCGGTCGCAAAGATGCCGTAGAAGGGAACGATCGGGATCACCCCCAGGTCGTTAGTCCCCTCTTCCTTCATCACCCACACGAGCGAATCCGTCGCCCCCAAGTTCGGCGCTCCCGCATTCGCCCTCTCAAGATGTCCAGGCGTGGCGCGGTACCCGGTGACGATCTGGCCAGCCCGTTCTTCTTCGCCTTCGTAGAGCGTCCACGACTCGCGCGTCCACACGAGCCGCCGCAGGATCCGATCAGGCCGAAGACCCGGCCCGGGGCGGACCACCGTGTCCTGGCGGATGACGACGTAGTTGAGCTGTCCATCCGATCCCCAGTCCCAGTCGAGAACGTCCGCCGCGAGCAGATGCACGAAGCGCGGCCGCAGCCCCAGCGCCGCCTCCTCGAATCGAGTCAGCACCCTGCCTTCTGCTTCCGGCACACCCGACCCGCGCGGTGCATCGACGAGCACCCAGGAGATGCCGTCGATGTCGGCCGACTCCGAGACCGACTGAAAGAACGCGTCCGCGTGCGTGCCGCGACCGTCGACGTCCTTCTCAAACTCGGCAATGGGCGAAGGAAGGTTGCGCGTCGGCATGCGGTTCCACAGCAGCGCCTGGCGCATCTCCAGCACGACGCGCGGCCAGTTGTCGTACACCGCGCGCTTGAGCCGCAGCTCGTACTGCGCATCGCTCTCGTTCTGCGTGCGGAAGAGATACTTCTCCCTCGCGGCCTTCACGGGGATGCTGCCGCCCGTCAGATCGCGCGCGCGTCGCCGCACAGGTTCGAGCTCGCAGTACAGCTCGTGGGTTTGATTCAGGTCGAACGTCGATTCGGGCATGGCGCGCCTCCGCGGGTTTTCTGCCGGCTTCCTCGTTACCGCCCGAAGTTATTCCACGGGATCAAGCCTTGCTTACCGGTCGCGGCCGTATCGATCAGCCAGCGCAGCGCGAACCACATGCTCATGACGCCGTCCGGGGTCGCCTCCCGGTCGAGGAAGCGCGGACAGTTCGCCATCTCGCCCTCAAGCAGGCGCCACATCGCCGCGGTTGGGTCGCTACCGGCGCTCTCACCCGGCGGCCACAGCAGCGAACCCGTGGAGAGCAACACGTTGATCGAGGGCAGTCCCACGGAGGGATCGACCTTGTTGCGTCCCGTATGAAACGGAACCAGCAGCCCGCCCCACCAGATGCCTTCGCGCTTGGCCAGAAGCCGCAGGGCGCCAATGATCTGCTCCTGAGTGGAGTTGTTCTCCACGACGATGGCGTCGGGCTTGAAGCCGCGAACCTGCGTCATCGTATCGATCTCGTTGATGAGCTGCTCCACGTTCCAGGGACCGCGCACATGCGCCAACGGCATGAGAAGCCGATTCTCAACCATCGCCATCGCTGTGATGGCCACGCCTGCGCGCGTCGAAGCCGAGAGATCGATGCCCAGCGCCACGCGCATCTGCCGGCGGATCTCCGGCGGAAGAATCAGCCCCGGCCCTCCGGGGTGCGACGGCGGAAGGCCGAGCGTTTCCGCGACGGTGCGCGCCGGAGTCGGCGTCCTGCTGTTCCAGCTCGGGAACATGCGGTCCTTATCCGAGAGCGCGATCAGGCGCATCGATTTCGCGAACGTGACCGGATCGTTGCGCGCGAGGCTGGCGATCTGCTCCGGCGAATAACCCGGCTTCCCCACGGGCAAGGGCATGCGCGCTTCGAAGTCCCACCGCAGCGAGGACTCCCTCGGAAGCAGCGCGGGCTGGTCGGTGATCTCCAGCTCCAGCTCCGCCGCATCGCGCTTCAGCTCTTCGATGAGCTCCGGCGGCGCGTGACGCAGGCGAAGGAACAGCGCGCCGAGATCTTCCGTCACGCCGACCCACACCGAACACACGCGGTCGTCGCACAGCAGCTCGTGGGCGAGGTCCATCTCGTGCCAGCAGTTCTGGAAGGCGCACATCCAGCCGCCCAGCTTGAGGCGGCCGTTCAGCCACTTCTCGCGCAACGTTCGCGACTGCTGCTCGCGGCGCTTCTGGGACTCGGCGATCACCTGCGTGATGATGTCGTCCGCCAGGAGGATGTCGACGCGCTTGGACTCCGCGAGGCCGCGCGTGGCTACGGCCGCCATGGCCGGGTCCGCCGCGTGACCGTCGGTCTCGAGGAACCACTTGTCCTGGCGCCAGCCGCGGCGCGTGGAGCCACTCGCCTCGCGATAGCTTGACCGCGAGTAGTCGGGGCGGATGTTCGGGAAGACATACCGGAAGCCTTTGGACACAACGATCTCGCGGCAGAGCGTCACGCTGTCCTCTGCCACGCCCGCTTCACCCGAGAGGACGACGACGCGTGTCGACGGATCCTTGCCGAGACGCCACAGAGCGAACCATCGCGCGACCGTCGACTTGCCGAAGCCGGGAGGCGCCATGTGGGAGACGTGCTGGTGCGCGGTCCAGCAGCGCGTGATCACCCGGCACAGCACGCGCGAGTAGGCATCATGCTTGAGCGGCACGCCGCGTTCGTCCACCGCGGCCGCCTCCATCAGTCTCTCGACGGATTCCTGGGCTCGAAGCGCGAACTCATCCGGTTTGGTATGCACGCGTTCCCGCAGGGCGTTCAGCCGCTCGCGCACGGCACCGGCCGCCCAGGCGGTGTAGATGTGCGCCCCCCGCGATGTGCGGCGGGACTCGCTACTCCCCGTCGCCATCGTCGCCCTCCTCGATGATCTCCGCATCGACCGGCGCCGGCAGACCCAGCGCCCCGCGTCGGGCGTCGACGTCCTCGTTCACCATCATGCCGCGCAGGGCCCGGTCGAACTTCTCGATGGTGTCGACGTCCATCCCCACCGAATCGAGGGCCTCCATGAAGCGCTGGAGGAAGAGCTGCTTCTGCTGCTGCAGGGACTCCATGCGGCCGCGGCGGTCGAGATCGAGCATCTTGGAGATGACCTCCGTCGCGCGGATGGCGATGTAGAGGTCGCTGTTGTTTGCGCTCACCATGGCGCGGCGCCGAATCTCGCGCAACACCGCCAGAGACTCAGCCGCTTCATCCTCTGGCGAACGATCGTACGACATGCGCACACGCTCGCGCGCATCGTCCATCAATCGCCGCAGGACCTTTGGGGAAATCGCAGTCGGCTCGCCGCGCTGCGCTTCGATGCGCGAACGAATCGCGAGCGCGATCTCGCGATCAGAGTACGACCGCGCGATCAGCCGGACCGCCAGATCGACGGCCTCTTCCTTCTCGATGGCGCGCAGGGTGCGCACGGAGGCGCGTTGTTTCCCGTTCGGGCCGTGCGCTGGGGTTGTCATCGCGTCTCCGTCTC
>CAZYSW010000402.1:0-5704 GCA_964650105.1 uncultured Nannocystaceae bacterium | reverse complement strand
CAACAGGTCGATGGTGAGCTCGACCGCTGCGCTGCGCAGCTTGGGATCGTCGAGCAGCGCGCCCAGCTCGGCTGCCAGCACCTCGTTGGTCAGGAGATCCGGCGAAAGCGCGAGCGCCTGCCGATAGCTCTGCAGCGCCTGTGCGCGTCGTTCGGCCCCGCCCAGGCGGGTGAGCACCTGACCCATGCGCCAGTGGAGCTGCGGCTCGTCGGGATACGACGTCAGCAGAGGGGTGAGCGCGATCTGGGCGGCGTCGTGCTTCTTGGCGGCCATCAAGGCGTCGATGGCCGCCAGGTTGGCTTCGAGCGCTCGCTCGCCGCGATCGTTCTCGCCCTGTTCGGCCGCCGCGTTCTCGTCGTTCGTGGATGCCCCCGGGTCCTCGGTCGGCGCGGCCTCGGAGGACTTGGAGGCCTGGGCCGATGCGCCGGTGGGGGAATCGGAAGCGGCGGAGGAGCCGTTCTCGTCGTCGTTCGACCCGCTGCTCAACGTGACGACGATCGCGATCAACAGGGCCGCGCCGACCCCCCCGGCAGCCAAGAGCGTGTTGCGATTGCCCAGGCCGCCCAGGCCGGCCGCGAGCGTCGGCTTGCTGCGGGCGTCCGCCGGCTTGGCCAGGTCCTCGACGATCCGTTCGAGGACGCGGCGCGTCTCGGTGGCGTTCGGGTAGCGCTCGTCGGGACGCTTGGCCAGGAGGCGTTCCACGAACCGACGGACCGGGGCCGGAATCGATGCGGGCAGCGGCGGAGGCGGCTCCTTCATCTGCATGCGGAGGAGCTTCACGGGGTCGTCCGCATCGAACGGAGGACGCCCCGCCAGCATGGTGTAGAGGATGACGCCGGCCGAATACAGATCGGTGCGACCGTCGGTCGGTTGCCCGGCGGCCTGCTCGGGGCTCATGTACAACGGTGTCCCGAACACCATCCCGAAGCGCGTCAGGGGCTGCGCCGAGCTCTTGTCCTCCAGCTTGACGATTCCGAAGTCGAGCAGCTTGGCCACCTCGCGCCCGTCGGAGTAGCGGGCCATGAAGATGTTCTCGGGCTTGACGTCGCGATGGACCAGGCCCTTGCCGTGCGCATGCTCGAGGCCGGCGAGGATCTGAGCCATGATGGACAGGGCGCGCTCGGGCGGCAGCGGCGCGTCGAGCATGTCCGCCAGCTCGACCCCTTCGAGGAGCTCCATCACCAAGAAGTGGTGACCGTCGTCGGTGACGCCGAAGTCCGTCACGCGAACGCAGTTGGGGTGGTCGAGCTTGGAGACGGCAGCGGCCTCGCGGGAGAAACGCGCCCGCATCTCGGCGTGGGCGGTGAGCTGGGCGTTGAGCAACTTGAGCGCGACGTCCCGATCGAGCGCGAGGTGCCGCGCTCGAAAGACCGTGCCCATGGCCCCGATCCCGATGACGCCGTCGATCCGGTAACGATCGGCGAGCGTGCGTCCGACCATGGATTCGGACCAGGCCTGGTGTTCTTCGGAGCTCGTCGACATCGAGGGGAAAGACGAAGTGAGCGGTCGTTGCGCGGCGGCGGTGCGCCGGGGTCCACCAGAGTAGCCGTCCGGCTGCGAACGGGCCAGCGCGAGCGTGGAGGGTGGCTGCGCGTCGATTTTCGGGCGGCGCCCTGCAAGTCGCATGGCGCGAGCCCGGATTCACCGTGGCCGCGCGTCCCAGTGACGCTGCGGCGAAGCACGCTGCACCGATCGATGCGCGGCCCGAGTCGAGTATGATCGCGCGGTGCGGTCGTACGCGGGGGCGGAACGCAGGCCCGGGGTGCGGCTGGGCTCCGTGCTCGGTCTGCTGGGGGCGATCGCGTCGTCGACTTGCCATCGCGGCGCAGGAGCCGGCGACACCGAGGGGGAGGACGGCACCCTCGCGACGGGATCTTCGGCCACCGAGGCACCGACGAGCGGCGTCACGGCGCAGACCGAGACGAGACGGCAGGCGATGCGTTGCCCCCCACGCCCACCTTGGTGCGGCCGCCCGACGGCGTGACCCGTGTCCCGCTGGAGACGGAGCTCTGCTGGCACTTGGTGGAGCACCCCGACGGCCGCGCGGTACGGTCCCGGGTCTTCATCGACGACATCGAGCTGATCGAGGGCGTTCAGGGGAACGCGACGGGGTACGAAGGCCCGTGCGTGGGCCCGCTGAACCTCGTGTCGGAGCGGACCTACGCCTGGCAGGTGCAGGCCTTCGAGGTCGACGATCCCACCCGGAGCTCGGACAAGAGCGCTGCGTGGACCTTCACCACCCTCGACGACGGCGATACCCACACGGTCTTCGAGGACGACTTCGAGGAGGACCGCGGCTGGGAGGTCGGCGTTGACGCGACGCGCGGGGCCTGGGTGCGCGGCAATCCCGTGCCGACGCAGCATGGAGGGGCGCGTGCGCAGCCCGGTCGTTGCGCCGGAGGAGAGAACTGCTGGTTCACGGGGCAGAACCCCGACGCGTTGCCCGACGATGCCGACGTCGCGGGGGGCAGCACCGTCTTGACCTCGCCGCCGTTCGATCTCGGCGGCGCGGTCGCGGCCACCGTGAAGCTGCGCCGGTTCTTCTACAAGTCGCAACCGGGGGACGGAGCCCGGATGCAGGTCGACCTGTTTGTTCCCGACGCCGAACAGCCGGGGGAGTGGGGCGTCTACCCGCTCGAGGTCCTCGACGCACCGACTGCCGACGAGCGCCACAACGTGTGGACGCCTCGCGAGTACGCCGCGTGTGGCGTGCCGATGGAAAACGGGTCGCGGCTGCGCATCACCGCCACCGACACCGGCACGGGGATCCTGGAAGCGGCGATCGACACCGTGGTGGTGCGCGCGCACGAGCTGTCCACGGTGTGCGACGCAGGCGAGGGGGCCAAGTGCGATCCGTCCGGACCGGCGTGCCCCGACGGCCTGCTGTGTTGCGCGCAGGGGGTGATCAACGACGGTGTGTACCGGTGCTCGACGCCCGTGCCCGGCCTGGACTTCGACGATCCCACCGCTTCACCCGATGCGCCCGGCAACGGTCCCCTGGGCTGCGACGCGCCCGATCTGATCATCGATCCGTGGTGGATCGAGCCGGTGTCGACGGACACCTTCGTCACCGAGCAGACCTGCGTGCTGTCGGAGGGTTGCGTCGGAGGGTTGGGGTGGCGGACGATCCTGCGGTTCACGCTGGCGACGCCCAACATCGGATCGCGCGATCTGGTGCTCGGCGTGGCCGCGAACAACCCGGACCGACGTAGATGTTCCCGTCGGAGTCGAGGGTGAGCTCGAAGACGTTGCCGCCGAAGTTCGGCGACGTCCACGACGGGTGGATGTACATGGGCGCGGCATAGTTTTGGTTGGGCGGTGGCGGGTCGCCCGAGATGTCGATGACGCGCAGCACCGGATCGTTGGGGTTCTGGCGCTCGTCGGACGTCATGATCAGCACGCTCTTGCCGATGAAGTCCGCGTAGGCGGGGTCGTCGAAGGCCGGAAAGCCCCCGGCGGCCCCGTAGATCTCGGACATCCGGCACGAGCCCGGCCCCGTCCACCCGGTATCGGTCCCCGCCGTCGTCGGTCGCCCCGTGGCCGACGTCGAAGAGAAATCCCGTGCCCGAAGTGCTGGTGGCGTCGGTCGAATCGACCCCACTGGTGGCGGAGGCGTCCGAGCCCGAGCCTTGCGAGGTGCCGCCCTCGTCGGTGCCGACCGACGTTTCGGTCTCGCCGACGCCGGTGGCTCCGGCCGAATCGCCATCGGCACCCGTCGCGGTGCCCTCGTCCGCGTTGCAGGCGAGCACGCCGACGACCGGCAGCATCACGGCACCACGAACCAACCAGATCGAGCACGACCTCGGACTTGCCCCGCGGCCGGATCGTACCGATCCCCGCCGTGGATCGCCACGCTCGATCGACGAAGCGGCGTGAAGGCCCGAGAGCCACGTCGACACGCCGGCTCGTTCGTTGCGCGACCGACGGAGCTCGTGCGACGCCGCACCAGACCGTGCCCTGGCCCTTGGTCGAGCGCCCCCAATCTTCGCGTGGCGAACACGGCCGGCGGAACGAACGGGACAAAAAAACGCCCACCCTGAGGGGTGGGCGAGGGGGCGCTCGAGCGAAGGGGATCAAGGGGCGAGGTACTCGAGGTGGAGCTCCAGGTTGTTGGGCACCAAAGACACGCTGTCGTACTGGTTGTCGCCGTCGGTGTCGAGGATCCAGCGCAGCCGGACCTGGAAGCGGTCGTCGTAGGTGGCCGGATCGTTCAGCGCCAGCTCGAACATGGCCTCCGCGTCGCGCATCACGTCGACGTCCTGGACGCTCTCGAACAAGGCCTTGGGCTGTCCGATGGCTGCGGTGTCGAAGACCGGCCCGTCGAAGGCCTCGTAGGTGATGTGCTCGAAGACGGTTCCTCCGCCGAGCCCGGCCCACGGATCGCCCGACTGGCTGTTCCAGGAGGCGCGCAGCTGCGCCGTCTCGACGGTCTCGACGGTCGGGGCCAGGGCCGTCAGGTCGAACGTGACGGCGTACCGCACGGCGTCGCCGTTGGGGCGGTCGCCGATGAACGTGGAACCGACCGGTCCGTCGAGGTCGGAGATGTTGCCGCTGAGGTCCGCGTCGCGCTCGAGGATCTGCGTGATGCGGCGCAGCGTGGTGAACGAGACGCTCACCTCCTCGTCGAGCGGGACTCCGGCCTGGGACTCCGCGACGTTGGTCAGCGAGAAGGTGTACTCGATCGGATCCGTGTCGTCGGGGTCGGTCCCCTCCGCGTACGCCAGCGGGTCGTTGGGGGTGATCGTCAGCTCGTCGCCGTTGGCGTTCCAGGAGAACGTCACGCCGGCGGCGGGGATGTCCGCGGACTGGTAGGCCTGCTGCACCGAGACCTTGTTCATGGGCTCGCTGAAGGTGATCACGAGGACCGCGTCCTCGTGGACACCGGCCTCGCCGTCGGTGGGCGAGGTCATCACCACCGCGGGTGCGCCGGCCGAACCCGTGGTCTCGGTGTCGCCGGTCTCCGTGTCCCCGGTTTCGGTCCCGGTATCCGGATCGGTGGTGTCGGTTCCCGTGTCGGACGGATCGGTGGTCGTGGTGGGCGCGGAGGTCGAGGGACCGGCGGTCATCGACGCGCTCGCGCTCGCGCTCGCGTCGTCGGTGTCGGATTCGCCCCCCGTGGTGCCGGAGCTCTCGTCGTTGCTCATGCCGCCGTCGTCGCCGCAACCGAAGGCGGAAAGGGCGGGCAGGGTGGCCAGTATCAAAATACGGCTGAATACGGCTGATTTCGTCGTCATGGTTCCTGTGCGCGAAGACGGGCTCCGAAAACGAGCATCGTTTTCGTGACGAGCCGTCGGTCCGCACCAGCAGTACCCGCAGGCGCCCGGCGGTTTAACTCGGCGGTCGATGGCCGGAGGGCGAAAGTGCGGCATGTCCGCTCGCGTCCCGCGAAGACCCGTGGAGCCCCCCGGGGGGCCCGAGGCTCGAAATCGTCGCGCGGCTTAAACCGAAACCGACGAGCGGGTACAGCTGGCTCGGTGAGCTCCGCGCCGGGGACGTCGACGGCGGTCGACACCGAGGGGGACGACGACGCGCTGGCGAACCGCGGCGGCAGCGCGTCGACACCGCAGGGGTCCGGGAAAACGCCGGGGACCGAGGCGCGGCGGCCCGGCGAGATCCCCCCCGTGGACCGAATCGGCCGGTTTCGCGTCCTTCGGCGCATCGGTGGGGGTGGGATGGGCGAGGTGTTCCTCGCGCACGACGAGGA
>CAZYSW010000401.1:0-5711 GCA_964650105.1 uncultured Nannocystaceae bacterium | reverse complement strand
GCCGGCAGGGCCTCGAGGATCGTCGCGGCGCGCTCGCTGAGGCTGTACACCCGCCCGCCGGTCCAATCGCCGCGATCGCTGTGCCGCACCCCCAGCCAGGCGACGTGGCCGATCGCGACCAGCAGCAAGCCGAGCTGCACCCAACGCTCGCGACCCGATCGCGGGTCGAGCACCACGATCGACACCGCCAGCACGCCGACGACGATCGCCCCGTGGATCCAAAACCAGCGGCCGTCCACGATCCCCTGGGCCAGCTCCTGCATCATGGTGAGCAGGCTGGTCTGCGACAGCAGCTCGTCCAGCGCCTCCGATTCCACCTGATCGACCAGGAGCCCCGCGAGCAGCACGATCGTGCAGGTCACGAACGTCGCGATGGCGGCCCCGAGCTGGGACTTCGACAACGCGCTGGCGAGCAGCCCGATCCCGATGAACGAGGCGCCGACCATGAAGGTGCCCAGGTATCCCGACGCGATGGGCCCGGGGTCGGGCACCACCCGAGCCCCCCGCAGCAGCACGTAGAAGGTCCCGGTGGGGAGCCACAGCAGCACGTAGAACGCGAACGCTCCGCCGAACTTTCCCAACACCACCTGCGCGGGGGAAAGCGGCGCGGTCAGCAGCGCCTCCAGCGTTCCCTGCTTGCGTTCTTCGGCCACCAGCCGCATCGACACCGCGGCGCAGATGAACACGACCGGAAGCCAGAAGATGAAGAAGCTTCCGCCGAAGTAGAACTGCATGACCGGCCCCGGAGCGGCCAGCGGATCGTTGAGCACCCGCAACAGCAACGCGAAGTTCCACCCCTGCAACAGCAAGAAGAGCGTGCCGACGACGTACGCCAGCGGCGTCACGAACAGCGACAAGAGCTCGCGCCACGCCACGGCGCCCAGGCCCCCGAAGAATCGCCGGACGGCGAGCGAGGCGTCAGCCATCGCGTCCCCTCCGGGCGCCGGTCACCTCCGCGAACCGTTGCTCGAGGCGGGTCCGCCCCGGCGCGAGCTCGCGCAACACCACACCCCTCCGGGCGCACACGCGGCCGACCGCGGTCAGCACGTCGTCGATCGGCACCGACACGGGCGGCAACGCCAACGTCACGCGTGCCTCGTCGCCGTCGACCTCGATCGTGGGCTCGGGAGCGTCGCGCAGGCCCACGTCGGCCCAGGCCTCCCGCAGCAGATCCTGCACGACCTCCTCGGGCGCGAGCACGCGCGCGGTGACGCGGCTGGCCAGAAGCGCCGCCGCCAACGACTCGTCGGCGACCACCCGCCCCTCCGAGAGGATGACCACGCGGTCGCACAACGCCTCGACCTCCGCGAGGATGTGGGAAGAGAACACCAGCGTCTGCGCACCGCCGAGCTTTTGCAACAGCCCGCGGATCTCCAACACCTGGTTGGGGTCGAGTCCCACGGTGGGCTCGTCGAGGATGAGCAGCGGCGGCGAGCCGAGCAAGGCGTCGGCAATCCCGACGCGTTGCCGGTAGCCGCGGCTGAGCTCGAAAATCGGAGTCTCCAGCTCCTTGTCGATGCCGGTGAGCTCGGCGACCCGCTCGATCTCCCGCCGCACGATCTTTCGCGGCACACGCTTGATCCGGGCCCGGAACGCCAGGTGCTCGCGGACCCGCAGCTCGGTGTACAGCGGTACCTGTTCGGGCAGATATCCCACGCGGGCGCGCACCTCCATCGAGTGGTCGCGCACGTCGAGCCCCGCCACCTCCACGCGCACCGCCGCACCGCTGCGGGGAGTCTGCACGGGCAAGAAGCCGCACACGATCCGCATCAGCGTGCTTTTGCCGGCGCCGTTGGGACCCAACAACCCCAGGCGCATGCCCGGCTCGACCACGAACCCGACGTCGTCGAGCGCCGGCCGGACCGCGCCCGGATACCAGTGGGTCAGGTGCTCGATCCGAACCGAAGCCGCGGGTACCGACCCCGGCCGCGTGCCTCGAGCGCTCGATGCCTCGCGGCTCGAGATCGTCCCGGAGTCGGTGCCTTGCACGGTCATGCGGAGACTCGAAGGCTCGGGCGCGCGTCGTCGTTGCGCCGCCTGCGGCGGATCGCGACGCCTGCGAAGGGTTAGCACCCCCCGCAACCGCTGTCGCCCCACGTTCGGGGCTGCCCCCCGTCACGGCGCGGGTGCGGACGGCGTCTCGCCGCGCTCCACGAGGGCACCGCCGCCCGCTTCCCGCGCTGCCTCGGTCCCGGCCGCCTCGCCGAGGCTCGCCGGCGGCGCTGCCTCGACCGGATCCCTCTCGATCTCGGCCAGGGCCCACGTGACGGCCGCCTTCAGCTCCGCATCGGTCTCGGTCTTCAGGTGCTTTTCGAGCACCGGTCGGTACATCGTCAGGCGCTGGACCCCCATCGCGGTCGCCACGGCTTGCCGCACGGACACCTCCGGATCGGTCTCCAGCGCGTAGATCAGCGCCACACCCGTCCCCTGATCGCTCGCGCTCGCCAACGCCTCGGCACACCCGACCCGCTCCTGGGCCGACACGCGGTACGTCCCGTCGTGTCCCAGCGTCAGGCCGTCGATGAGCCCCTTGCGGCGTCGCTCGTAGTCGATGTACGCCTGCTTGCCGCCCTCCTCGTCGCCGGCCTGGATGCGGAGCTGGCCGAGCGCCAACCAAGCCTCGAGGTTGTCGGGGTCGAGCACGGTGACCCGCGCTTGCACCTCGGCCGCCTCGGCGAAACGCTTTTGCTCGGCGAGTGCCACCGCGAGGGCGAGGTAAGGTCCGGCGTCCTCGGGCACCAGCTTGGTGGCGTGCCGGTAGTGATCGGTCGCGAGCTCGATCTCGCCGCGTGCCTCGTGCATCGCCCCCAGCAACAGCGCCGCGTTGGCCTGGAGGTGATCGTCGGTGGCCTGCTCCATCACCTGGCGCAGGGCGGCGGAAGCCGAGGCCCACGCGTCGCCCTGCAGCGCCCCGGGCTTCTCGGCGAACCGCTGCTTTTGGGCCAGATAGATCTCCGCCAGCGCGTCGTCGTCGAGCCGAGCCACCGGGTCGCGCATCACGGGGGCGGGCGAACCTGGAGCCGGACGGGGCTCCGCCGAACCTCCCCCACCGCAGCCGAGCACCCCACCGAGCGCCAAAACGACCTTCAACGCCCCCAGCGCGTTTCTGCGCAACGACGCACCCCTCCGGCCGCGGCTTTCCACGACGCGCCCTCGTGCAACCACCTCGCGGCCTCTACGCAGCACACACGAAGGTTGCCACAGGTCGGATCGACCGTGATACGATGCGAATGTGGGTTTTGTGGGGACGTTTCGTCGCACACTGCTCCTGGGGGTGATGGGTTTCGCCTCCGGCTGTGTGCAGACACACGACCCTGCGATCCCCTGTGGTGCCATCGAGCTCGGTGAGGCCGAGCCGGGCGTGGTGGCAGCGCATCACTTCGACGCGCCGGTGCTGGCGGTCGCCGACGACCCCGAGCCGTTCGTCCTGCACTGGGTGTGCGCCGACGGATCCGACGACGACTGCTCGCTGCACCGCACGTGGTTGGCGGATCTGGACGGCGGCGTCACGCCCGGCAGCGAGGTCCTGGTGACCGCCGCGGGTCACTGGGTGGTCGCCATCGATCACAAGTCGGGCGCCGTCGTCTCCTACGCCGTCACGCGGCAGGGCATCACACCCCGAGATCCCTACAACCGGGCCGAAGACCGCCCGGCACAACTCGTGGCCAGCCTGCGAGGCAGCGACGTGGTGCTGGTGCGGGACGCCCGAGGGGCGCTGCGCCGGTATGTCCCTGGTGACCACCACGCCGATCGAATCGCGCCGGAGATTCCGAACCTCAAGGTGGTCGCCCTCGGGGAAAAGTTCCTGGTGGGCCGCGAAATTCTCGGGGACGACGAGGAGACCTTGCACCTGGTCCCGGTCGACCCCAGCCTCGACCTGAAGGTCACCGGCCCCGTGGCGTTGGTGCGCGGCCGAACGTTCTCCCGTGTCACGCTCACGGCCGGCGACGACCTGGTGCTCGCGACCAGCGGTCAGGGCGACGACGCCGAGACGTTCGTGTTCACGGTGCCCGACGGGCAGCTCGTCGACCGATTCATGGGCGCCATGGTCAGCGGCCGTCGCCGCCACGACGAGATTGCGGGCATGCGCGCCGTCTCTCCCGACGGCAGCCACGTCGTGTACCGCACCGCCAGCGGCGCGGCGGCGATGCGCGACCTGCATCGACACGCGTCGTGCCTGGTCCGCAGCGCGATCGCGGGCAACCACTCCATCATCGGCTTTTCGGCGCACGGCCTGGTCTACATGGAAAGCGAGGCCGGGGCCGGTGAGAGCCAGATCGTGGCCTGGAACCCGAGCACGCGTCACCTCGCCGAGCTCGGCCGGCTCGACGCCGGCTACCGTCTCGCCGCCGTCCCCACGCGCGACCCCGAGACCACCGACCGTCCATGGGCCATCGGCGTACGCAGCGGGTCCTACAGCGCGCTGCAAGAGCACGCCCCTCCCCAGAACCTGGGTCTGGACGATCCGGTGTTCATGCCTCGCGACACGCCGGGCATCTGGGTGATCAACACCGATCTCGAGCGAAACCGGCGTCGCGTCATGACGCTCGCGCGCGTCGATCCCCTCGTGAGCACCGCGACCCGGAGCTATCGGTTCCCCAGCGGCGACGAGGCCGAGGTGCCCTTCGTCGAGCACGACGCCGAAGCGCAGGCGTTCCGGCACGAGCTGGGAGGCCATCGCGTCTGCATGTCGACGGGCACCCCGGGTGACTGGGCCAGCCAGTGCGGCGATCCGGCGAACGGCAAGTTCCTCTCCGGATCGCCGATCCCCGCCTCGGAGGACGACGCCCTCCCCGATCGTCAGCCCGAGCTCCCTCGTCCCGAGGACGAGTAGCGAGCCTCGGGCCGCGACGACGCTCCCCTACCCTTCGACCGCCAGGTCGTCGCGACACGCGATCTGAGCCGGGTACGATTCGAGCACCTGGCAACGCGACTCCGGACACGTGGCCGCGGCGCAGGCCTGTGCCGGGCTCTCGTAGCAGCACCGCCCGACCTCGTACGGGCAGTCCTGCAGCCGTCCGTCCCAGGGGGTGCCTCCCGACGCGCAGACCGTGGGGGGGTCGACCTCCGCGGCGTCCCCGAGGTCGCTGGGCGGTGTCGTCGACGTCGGTTCGGTGTCGGGCTGCTCGGGCGGGGCCGCGGTGGTCCGCTCGCCCTTGCAACCCGCCAAACCCACCAGCAGGCCGCTGATCAGCACGCGCTTCACCGCACCGAGTCTACCCCGGTCCACGCCGACGGTCCGACCGAATCGAGTGGCCGTCGATCGCACGGCCGCTCGATCGTCAACCGAGCCGGAATCGCGGCCAACCGATCACCGGCTTTTGCAGAACCTCGGACGTCATCGCCTCGCCGAAGGCCTCCGTGATGTCGAGCGCACCACAACCGGGAAAACGCGCGGCGGCGAGCTCGCCGGCCACACCGTGCACGTGCACGGCGACGCAAGCGGCGTCGAAGCTCGGCAGCCCGCGCGCCAGCATGGCTCCACCCAGACCCGACAGGCCGTCGCCCGATCCCGCCGTCGCCAGCGCCGGCCCACCCGCCACGGCGATCGCCACGCGACCGGCGGGCTCGGCGATCACCGTGCCCTCCCCCTTGAGCACGACGATCGCTCGGCTTTCGTCGGCGAGCCGCCGCGCGGCGGCGAGGCGGTCGGCCTGCACCGTGCCGCTCGTCCAACCGCCCGTCGCATCCAGGCGTGCGAGCATCCTCGC
>CAZYSW010000400.1:0-5715 GCA_964650105.1 uncultured Nannocystaceae bacterium | reverse complement strand
TCCGACGCCGCCGGATCAGCCGCGTCTGTGAGGACGAGGTCTCGCGGGCCGGACGGGATTGCGGAGGCGGGCCGTGCGGCCGCCCGGGCCGTGCGGTCGCCCGAGTCGTGCGGCCGCTTCCCGTCCGTCGAGTTCGACTCGTCCGGTTTCGAAACGTGTACCGACCGGCGCAGGAGATCACCGCGCGGACGGAGAGACGCGCGCACCCAGCAAGGCGGCGCAGCTCTCGATGGCGGTCTGCAGGAAGACGAGCACCTGCCGGGGCTGCCGCCCATCGGTGGGATGAGCCAGCCGAGACGCGCAGAGGATCGCGCCGAACCAACCGGCGGTGCGCCACTGTCCGCCCTCGCTGAGGACGAGGAGGTCTCGCACCGAGGGACACGGCTCGGGCACCGCGTAAAAATGCGGCTCGGGCACGCCGGCATCACCGGGAGACATCCCGACCTCGACGTCGCCGCGCCCGTCGACGGGGATTGCCATCCTCAGGGCGGCGTGAGCGGGCTCGAAGACCGGACCCTGCACGCCGTGCTGCGCGGCGACGACCCCGAGCGCGAGATCGGCGTCCGCGTACCAGTGCGAAAGCTGCTGGTGGTCTTCGGCATCGAGGATGCCGAACGGTGCTCCCATCGCGAGCGGGTGCGGCGGCAGGGGATGGCGATGCCGATCGAGGGATCGGTCGAGCACGCCTTCGGAGACGGCTCGCAGCGCGTCTTCGAGCCAGTCGAAGGCCTGGTGATAGCGAACGCCCGGCAGGGCGAGGATCTCGAGCGTCGTGCCCGCGCCGTCGTCGTCGCCCTGCAGCACCAGCAGCTCCATCGTATGCGGGCGAAGCCCGCAACGGATCCCTTCGGGTGTCAGCGGCGGGGTGACGAGCATGCGCCCCGCATGGCTCCAACGCATCCCGCCGTCGTCTCCGACGTACGCCTCGGTCGGTGCGCTCAGGAGTTGCCCCGCCCAGTGGATCTGCACCCGCGCCTGCGACAGCGCCGTCGGCTGGGCGTGCGCGAGCGGCAACCAGTCGGCAAACACCGGTTCGTACTCCTCGCCCAACTTCCTGGCGGTGCTCGTCATCGTCTGGTCTCCGGCTGCAGGCTGCGACGCCCAACCAGTGCGTCAAACGTCGCGGACGCCCGGCACTCGGCCACGAGGGCGTCGGCGCGACGTTCCGTGGGGACGCGGTTGCCTTCGGCCCACCCCCCGAGCCCAGCGGCTCACCCGACGCGGTCGAGAGACGATCGCGTTCGAACCAAGAACGCGTCGGGAAGCGCTGCGGCGCAAGCCATCACGTGCGTGATGGCATCGGAGTCGTACAGATCACCCGAACGATAGGACTCGAAGAACGCGTCGATTCGGCGTGGTCGTTCGCTCATCGCCGCCGCCGCCTGCAAGCCGATACTGATCCCGTGATTGGTGAAGGCGTATTTGACCGAGCGAAGGTGTGGATGGCGACAGAAGTAGCCCGGGGGGTCCACCCACATCTGGTCGAGCATCGCCAACGAACGCTGCCGCTGCAGCACAGCCCAGGGCTCGTCGGGGAAGAAGTGGGTCAGCCAGAGCATGACGCCCAGGCCGAGGTCCTGGCTGATGACCAGGCTTTCGTAGTTGCGGTCGACGATGCGCCGCATGGCGGAAATCTCGTTCGCGAAGCGCTCCTCGTCCAAGAGGCGGTAGACCACGTAACCCTGGAACGCGTCGAGCGAGCCCAGTCCGTAGCCGGGGTACGGCGCGCTGAGATCGTCGACCATCTTCCAGTACACGCCCAGGCCGGGTAGCACGAACGCTTCGTGGATGTCCTCGACCAACTCGATCGCTCGTCGGCGATACACGGGATCGAGCTCGCTCATCCGCCACAGCGCGAACAACCACACCGCGAGGTAGTGGTAGTACTGCCCGTCTCGATCGGTGGCGTCGCCGATGCGGAGCCCACGCCCGCGGCCGAGCACGCGATCGACCTCTCGGACCACCCACCGCGCCTCATCCGCCCAGCGGACGTCTCCGGTCCGGTGGTACAGCCCCACCAGCGTCACGACTCCGAAGGCGTCGGTCCACAGGTAGCGGTAGCCGTTGGGCCAGATGCAGTGATGACGCATCCACGCCAGCCGACCGACCACTGCGTCGACGTCCCCGTACATGCCACGACCTCCATCTCCCTAGCACGGCGCCGGGTGCCGGCGAGCGCACCGTCGACGCGGGCGCCTTCGACGGAGCGGCCCGTGACCCGGCGCTTCGCAAGCGATTGTCCGTTGCGCACAGGGACCCCGACTGCAGGATGCCGGCGAATCCGGAGGAGGACTCGGCATGAAGAAGCGAACCCTGGGCCTGGTGTTTTCTGGCCTCCTGCTCGGTGCCATGGTCGGAAGCGCGTGCGAAGACGATACGCCGGCGACCGATGACATCGGCCGGGCGTGCACGGATCACTGCCAGCGCTGGACCGAGTGCGAGGACGACCTCGATTTCGAGGTCTGCCTGGCGAGGTGCTTCAACGCCCTCAACAGGTGCGAGCTGGAGCTGCTTCGCGACTCGATCGCCGAGTTGGATGCGTGCACGGCGGGGAGCTGCGACGCCGTGCTCCAGTGCTCGGACGCTCCGCGCAGCGAATGCCTGGTGTTCGACGTCATGTAGCAGGACGATCCTCGACGGCCGCTGCCGGGTCGGCGAAGCGCCTTTCGGGCACCGAACCTTCACGCGGGCCGCCGGGAGTCGGACGGCGAAGGTTGCGGAGTCGACTTCGCGGCTCAGATTGCCCGCTCGGGGAAAACGCGAGGTGCAACGCCATGCGATCGAACGCCCGCAAGATCCTCACCGGCCTGTGGCTGGGCATCTCGACCGGCGCTGCGTGCCACGACAGCACGGCGGCCGTGGACGACATCGGACGTGCTTGCGCCCAGTACTGCACCAGGGCGACCGAATGTGACCAGGGGCTTCCGTTCGAGAGTTGTCAGGAGACCTGCTCCGGCGCGTTGAGGGGGTGCGACATCGAGGACATGGGAGCTGCGATCGACGACGTGGACCTGTGCACCGGGCGGAGCTGCGAGGGGGTCCGTGGCTGTGCGCTCGATCCGGTCCTCGATTGCCCCAAGCTCCAGGTATTCCAGTGAACGCGGCGCAGGCCCCGACCGGGGGCGCACGCGTCAGTACTCGGGTGGCGCGTAGAAGTTCAGCGTCTCCAGCCGCTGCGATCCGGTGTTGCGGACTTCGTGCTTCTCCCCCGCTTCGATGAGAACGAGCGTGCCCACGCGCAAAGGGACGTGTGCGCCCTCGACCACCAGCTCGCCCTCGCCGGAGACGACGTACATCCACTGATCGCTGTCTTCGTGCACGTTGGTGGGTCCACCCGTGATCTCACCCGACTCGAGCACCATCGTCGCAGCCTGCGATCGCCGGGTCTGCCCGACGACGCTGAAGCCTCCCGTCGGTTCGATGTCGATGCACCTCATGCCATGCTCCGTCGTGACCGTCCTAGCAAGTCTCAGCCGCGCGGCATGCGATCGGCCCGGCCGAATCACGGCGTTTGCCGACGGATTGCGGCCGTCGATCGCGAACCCGCGACTGGCAGCACGAAGCACCGTTGCTAGGTTGGCGCGCAGCAGCGCGGCGCTGCCGACGACCATCCTCGAGCGATGGACCGGGCCCGAAGGCCCGAGGGCGTCGCGGGTCGTGAAGCCGGCCGGACGTCGATCTAATGCCGTCTTTGTTCCCCAAGCACAGCAACAAGACGATGCGCCTGGTGCTGGCGCTGATCGGCCTCTTCATCGTCGGCTGCCCGACCGCCCTCATGATCTACGTGCGAACGCCCTACGTGACGGGGGTGGGTTACGGAGCCGAGCAACCGGTCGAGTTCGATCACCGCCACCACAGCCGCGACGACGGCATCGACTGCCGCTACTGTCACAATCTGGTGGACCGGTCACCGTACGCGGGGATTCCACCCACGAACTTGTGCATGGGCTGTCACAACCAGATCTGGAACGAGAGCCCGCTGCTCGAACCGGTCCGGCGCAGCTACTACTCGGGGGAGCCGATTCCCTGGCGGCGGGTGCACGACCTGCCGGACTTCGTGTACTTCGATCATTCGGTCCACGTGAACAACGGCGTCGGCTGCGTGAGCTGCCACGGTCCCGTGGACCAGATGGCTCAGGTCTACCAGGTCGCGACCCTGGACATGCAGTGGTGCCTGGCGTGCCACCGCGATCCGCGGCCGTTCTTGCGCCCGCTCGAGGAGATCACGAGCACGGACTGGGTTCCCGACGGCGATCCCTCGGTCGTCGGAGCCGCGCTGGCCGAGGCGTTCGGCGTGGAAAGCCTGACCTACTGCACCGCCTGTCACCGTTAGGGACCGACTCGGGAGACGATACGTGTCATCGCGAAACAACGAACGCTCGGACTCGGGACGCCATCGTCGGTCGGCGGCTCGGCGGCTCGGGGTGGTCGGAGGCGGTCGAGAGTTTCCGAGCCGGGCGGCGATGCGGCCCACCGAGACGACCCGCCGGGACTTCGTGCGCCTCGGCGGCGCGGCGATGGCCCTGGCCGGCATGACTGGATGCGGACGGCCACCCGAAGAGAAGATCGTCCCCTACAACGAGGCTCCGCCCGAGCTCATACCCGGCATCGCGCAGTACTACGCGACCTCCATGGTCCTCGACGGGTATGCCACCGGACTGCTCGTCGCAAGCCGCGAAGGACGACCTGTCAAGATCGAGGGGAATCCCGATCACCCGGCCAGCCTCGGAGGTACGGGAGTGCACGAGCAGGCCTCGGTGCTCGATCTCTACGACCCCGACCGGATCCCGAGCTGTCGGCGCCGCGGCGCACCGGTCTCCTGGCAGCGAGTCGTCGGCGCGCTCGAGGACGTGGCGGACGACGGACGGGGCCTGCGCTTCTTGCTGGAGCCGACCAGCTCTCCGACCACGAGCGAGCTCCTGGACCGGATTCGGGAGCGCTACCCCCAGGCGCGGATCGCCTTTCAGAGGCCCACCTTCGGGACGCCCGAGCTCGAGGCCGGACGGGCCCTGCACGGCCGCGCGTTGCAGCCCATCTACGATTTCACGGCCGCGGATCGCGTCGTCGTGTTGGACGCCGACGTCCTGGTGGGGATGCCTTTCCACCTTCGCTACTCGCGACAGTTCGCGGACCGCCGGCGCGTTCGCTCGCTGAGCGGCGACATGCCTCGCCTGTACGTGGCGGAGCCAAAGCCGACACCGACCGGCACTTTGGCCGATCACCGCCTGGCGATCCAGGCGAGCTTCGTGCCCTTGCTCGCGGCCGGGCTACTGCGTCGGATCCTGGGCGCGGATGCCCTCCCCGGCGACGTTCGCCAACTCGTCGACGGGACGCCGTTGCCGGCCGAGGCGGCGCGATGGGTCGACGCCGCAGCCCGCGATCTGCTGCAAAACCCGGGGCGCAGCGTGGTCCTCACCGGCCCCCGACAACCCTGGGAAGTGCACGCGATCGCTCAGATGCTCAACGCCCGCCTGGGCAACCTGGGGCGTACCGTCTTGCTGGTCGACAGCCCGCTGTACGCCGCCGGGGAGGCCGAGATCTCGGTCGAGCAGCTCGTGGGGGAGATCCGCTCGGGGCAGGCCCGCCACCTCGTCATCGCGAGCTTCGACCCGGTCTACGCGCTGTCTTCGGAGTTGCGGTTCGGCGAGGCGCTGCAGTCGGCACCCGAACGTCAGGATCGAGCTCTCCTCCTCACACTTCAAGGATCACTTCAAC
>CAZYSW010000399.1:0-5727 GCA_964650105.1 uncultured Nannocystaceae bacterium | reverse complement strand
GGCGACGCCGACGCGCTGCGCCAGGTCCTGCACAACCTGGTGCTGAACGCACTGGACGCGATCGCCGGGGTCCCCGAGGGACGGGTGGAGGTGCGGCTTTCGCTTCGGCGCCGGGGTCTGCTCCGCGCAGACGCGGTCGCGCTGGACGTCGAGGACAACGGCCCCGGGCTGACGCACCAGACGCTGACCAATCTCTTCGTCCCCTTCCACACCACCAAGAGCGGAGGCACGGGGTTGGGCCTGCCCATCAGCCAGCGCATCGTCGAGCACCACCAGGGCGCGATCGAGGTCGGCGAGGCTTCCTTGGGAGGAGCGAAGTTCACCGTGCTCTTGCCCGCCGCCGAAAAGTCCTGAGGCTGCTCGCCACGCAAAAAGCCCGCCTTTTGACCGTCAGGGATCGAAAGGCGGGCCAACGAGGCACCCCGTGCCCGTGCCGATCAGCAGCTCGGAAACTCGCTGAGCACGATGTCCATGGGCATCGAGACCTGGTCGTCGTCCCCGAACTCGAACATGTCCTCGGTCACCACCCAGGTGAACTCCAACTCGTCCTTGTCGAGGTTGAAGATGCGCCCGTCGATACAGAAGATCCGAGAGAAACGGAGCCCATCGGCAGCACCGGAGATCGCGAGCGGCTGGGTCTCGCCGGCGATGCGCACCTCCGAGTCCTCGCCGATGAACAGTCGAATCTCCTCGTAAGTGTCCTCGGGGACCACGTCCTTGGCGATTCGGAAGTCGTTGTCGGCGAGCAGGTTGAAGACCTCGGCCCGAGTCTCGACCTCCACCACCTCGCCCGTCTCGCGGGTCATCTCGATGCGGTCGAACGTCACGAAGATCGCCTCCACCTCGGCGTCGGCCTCGCCGTCGCCATCGGTATCGATGAGGAGCGGCGTGTCCGCGTCGACGTTCATGTCGATCGTGATCTCCTCGCGGTTGGAGCTGAAGAGATCGTCGTCGTCGGTGTCGTTCGCACAGCCGACCAACGCGAGACCGCCGACGAAGGCCGTCGCGATGCGAGCATGTCCTGAAAACAGCGTCATGTTGGCTCCCTCCTTTGATGACTTGAGCATCGATGTCTGAACGGCGGCGGACTCGCCTCCGGCCAGGGTCACGTCGCTCTCCGACTGCACCCGCCATACCAACGTGGTGCGCGGTGGGTGTTCTCGTGCCGGAACGGCGTACTGCGAGCGGCGGTCGCGACGTCGCGACGCTCGCGGGTCGAGCCACCCGACCACGGTGTGTCGCGCGTGTTCTTTCGGCCCGCGGGTAGGGCCGCAGCTCGGCACGGGCAGTGGTCGGGTCGCAAAGTCTGCGTAGATCGACTTGACGCGGGGCGATCCGGTGCTCGCCGGGTCGGGCGAGCGCGTGCGCTGTCGCGCCGCGGATCGCTCGGAATTCCACCGTGGCGCGCCGTCGAAAGCCTGCTTGCCAAAGCGCCGACGGGGCGGGGAGAATCGTGGCGCTTCACCGAAGCTTTCCGAACGCCACCGGGGTCGACGCGAACGTTTCCCCCTGAGCCGGCCAACTCGTGAACACGCAACGCCCCCGCATTCTCCTTTGCGACGACGAGCCCAACCTGCGCAAGGTCCTGGGCGCGCTCTTGCGTCAGGAAGGCTTCGAGGTGCACGCCGAGAGCGATGGGGAAGCGGCCCTGCACCGGGTGCGGAGCTCCCCGTCGGGGACCTTCGACGCGGTGATCTCCGACCTCCGCATGCCGCGGCTCGACGGCATGGGTCTGCTCAAGGCGCTCGCTCGAGAAGACCCCCAGCTCCCGGTCGTCATGCTGACGGCGCACGGAACGGTCGACTCGGCGGTGGAGGCCGTCAAGCTCGGTGCGTTCGACTACCTGGAGAAGCCGTTCGATCGCGACCAGCTCCGCCACGTGCTACAGCGGGCCGTCGCCACCCGGGCGCGTAGCGGCGCATCGGTTGGGGCCCCGGGGCGCCCGCTCGACGACGCGGCGGCGACGACGAGCTCCGACGCGCCGCCCGACTCCGATCCCAGCATCGAAGTGGGGATGATCGGGACGTCGAGCAGCATGGAGCAGGTCCGCGAGATCGTGCGGACGGCGGCGGCGAGTCCTTCGACGGTGCTGATCACCGGAGAGAGCGGGACGGGCAAGGAGTTGGTCGCGCGTGCGTTGCATCTGGGATCGCCGCGCCGCAACGGCCCCTTCATTCGGCTCAACTGCGCGGCCATCCCGGCCGGGTTGACCGAAAGCGAGCTGTTCGGACACGAGCGGGGTGCGTTCACGGGGGCGGTCTCCAGTCGTGCCGGTCGGTTCGAGCTGGCCGACGGCGGCACGCTGTTTCTGGACGAGGTGAGCGAGATCCCGCTGGAGATCCAGGTCAAGCTTCTGCGCGCCATCCAGGAGTCGGAATTCGAGCGCGTCGGCGGGGTGAAGACGATGCGCGTGGACGTGCGCCTGATCGCGGCCAGCAACCGCGATCTGGAGGCCGACATTCGGGCCAAGCGCTTTCGAGAGGACCTCTACTACCGCCTCAACGTGGTGCCGATTCGCTTGCCGCCTTTGCGCGAGCGCATCGAGGACTTGCCCGCGCTCATCGATCACTTCGTGCTGCGCTGCAACGATCGGCTCGACAAGCGGGTCGAGGGGTTCAGCGACGAGGCCCTGGCCGTGTTGTCGCGCTACAGTTGGCCCGGGAACATTCGGGAGCTCGAGAACCTGGTGGAGCGGATGGTGCTGTTCGCCTCGGGCACGGTGATCGAGAGCGAAGCGCTGCCCGAGGCCTTCCACGAGCAACGCCCCACCGACGACGATCCGTCGCTGCCGATGCCGTCGCAACCGGTTCACACGCCGTCGAGCGCGTCGGGGTCCGAGGGCGGCGGGACGGGGCTCCAAACCGGCGAGCCCGCGGAGGAGCGGCTCATCCGATTGCCACTGTCCAGCCTCGGCCTGGACTTGAAGGAGGCGGTCAAGACCGGGTCCCGCCTCGTCGAGGAGGCGCTCATCACCGAGGCGCTCGCACAGACCCACGGCAACGTGACTCGCTCGGCACGATTGCTGGGGATCAGTCGGCGCAGCCTGCAGTCCAAGATGAAGGAGCTGGGGCTGCGCTCGTCGACCGAGGATGCGAAGGGCTGACCTCGCATGCGCGCCGCCTTCGGCGGGCGCACGTCGGCCCCGAGCGGTCTCGTCCCGGCCGGAACCCCGGCCGTTTCCGGGCGGGCGCGGCCCGGGGCGCCGGCACCGTGCAACGCGTGCGACGTGCTGGCGCGCGCGCGGTCGACCGGGGGGTGAGGGGGATCCCCACGACCCACCGCGAACGATCTCGACACCCCGCCCGGGGCGCGACCGCTCCCGACCCGTCCGGCCCTCACAAAACCCCCGCGCCCGGGTTTCGCTCGGGTATTCCGCGGTCGCACAGACGACTTATCTGCCCGAGAATATTGACGGTCGGCGCTGTGCGCTGGTAGCGTGCCGCGAGCTGCGAGCGCCAACGCAGGTTCGGCTCATGGACTCGAAACGCCCCCCGAGGTGCCCTGCATGAGGAAGCTCCTCTCCCTTCTCAGTCTCGCCTCCGTCGGCTTGGTCGCCCTGCCGGGCGTCACGGCGCAGGCTGCCGAGGTCACCCGGGTCGCGAGCTCTTTCGAGGAAGACAATCGCTTCGACCTGCACTTCGGGGTCGCCTACACCTTCAACTACAAGCAGGCGGCCATCCTGCGCGAGTGGAACGACGGGACGCCGGCCGACGACCAGAATCGGCTGGTCAAGGACCTGATCTATCGCCAGCAGCGCCACACCATCACCCCCGACCTGGAGATTGGCCTGTGGCACGACCTCGCGGTCTACTTCGCGCTTCCGATCGTGTTGGCCGACACGCGAAGCTACGGGTTCGACCAGCGGGCGGACGATTGCGTCTTCGGTGACGGGGTTCCGCCCGCTCCCCAGGCCACCTGCGTCAACAAGAACAACAGCACGACGCTGCGAGACGAGATCATCCCTCGTGACGGCATCGATGCCACCGCCAACTCGCCGTTCGCGGAGTTCACCGGAGCGGACACCGAGGCCATCTTCAAAGGTCCGGTGCGTCGCGGCCTCGATCAACTCCACGTGGGTCTCAAGTACGGGATCTTGAACCAAAACAAGCGCTCGCACATGCCCAACTGGGTCATCGGGGCCGAGGGGCGCTTCGCGGTGGGCAAGGCCATGCGGTTCAGCCGCGACATCGTCGCGAGCGACCCCGAGGGCAACACGCGTGTCGGTCGACGGATCCACGAGCTGGGCTTTTGGACCTCGCTGTCTCGGCGGTACCGGTTCCTCGACCCGTACTTCACCGCGTTCTGGCGCCAGTCGATTCGCGCCAACGGCAGCATCTTCCAGAACTTCAGCGAGGCGGGCGCCCAGACCAGCGTCCAGCCGCAGTCCACCGCGGGGATCACCGTGGGCACCGAGATCGTGCCGTGGGAGCGCAAGGCCAAGGACCTGAAGGTGGCCATCCAGCTCCAAGGCAGCGCGACCTTGCATTACGGCGGTCGCGGCTACAGCGAGATCTGGGAGCTCCTCGCGGACAGCCCGGCGCTGGTGGGCTCATACGATCCGACCACCCAGCGGCTCGATGCCAACGGCAATCCGACCAACCCCGCGTTCTGCAACCGAGAGGCGGCCCTCGACTTCGCGCGTGCCAACCCCGGCGACCCGGGATACCTACAGGCCGGCGGTGCGAGCTGCCAGAAGTTCGAAGGCATCACCGACATCCAGGACTACGGGACCTTCGGTTTCAACGGCGGGCTCAACTTCCACCTCGGCAAGTACACCCGCCTGATGCTGGGCGCCACCTTCCAGACCGACACGCGGCACTTCGTGACCTTCGCCGGCCGTGGTGACGCCGACGGTGGCGCCGATCCGGAGCGCGTCGAGCCGGGCACCACCGAGGTCAACCCGCTTCGCCGCGACGTCGTCGACAACGTCGGACGCCGCTACATGGTCGACGACGTCTTCGACGTCTACGGGTACCTCAAGCTCATGCTGACGTTCTGATGTCCTCGGCCGCGGGGGATCGGCGCAGCGGGGAGCGCATCGCGGTCCATGGCGGTCGTCCGGGCTTTTCGGGCGCGTCGGGAGGCGGCTGGGCGCTGCCGCGCGCTGCGGCGGAGCGTCAGCGCGCCGAGCCGCGGAGGCGATCGTAGACGACCTGCGTGTCGAGCCCCGTGGCCTTGGCGATGCGCTTGGCCTTCTCGCGGGGTTTGAGGCGGTCGTCGAGCACGGTGTCGAGGACCTCGCGGGCGGCTTGCGCAGCCGGATCGGGCAGCGTGCGCGTCGTCCCCTCGACGACGAGGGTGACCTCCCCGCGGACCGGCTCGGTCGTCCGGACGGCTAGCTCCGCGAGGGTGTCCCGTTCGACGTCCTGGTGCAGCTTGGTCAGCTCGCGGGCCACGACGGCACGGCGCGTGGAGGCGTCGGGGAGGGTGCGGGCGAGGTCGTCGAGGAGCGCGGGGACTCGATTGCCGGCTTCGTACAACACCACGGTCGCGCGGGTGGTCGCCATCCGCTCCAGGAACGCGCGTCGCTCGGCGCCTTCGCGCGGGGGGAAGCCGAGGAACGAGACCTCGGATGCCGGCAATCCGCTCAGGCACACGGCCGTCACCGCCGCGGTGGGCCCGGGGACCACGTCGACCGGAAAGCCCTCGGCGAGGGCCGCCTCCACCAAGGCGCGTCCGGGGTCGCTCCAGACCGGCATCCCGGCTTCGCTGACGTAGGCCACGGTC
>CAZYSW010000398.1:0-5758 GCA_964650105.1 uncultured Nannocystaceae bacterium | reverse complement strand
CGCGACGACGTCGAGCTCCAGGGGCTTGGTGATGAAGTCGTACGCGCCCGCTCGGATGGCGGCGACGGCCGACTCCATGCTCCCGAACGCGGTGATGACCACCACCGGGAGGTTGGGGCGCGCCCGTACCAGCTCGTGGCACAGCTCGAGCCCCCCGAGGTCCCGCATGTTCAGGTCGGTGACCACGGCGTCCCACGAGTGGCTCATCGCGAGCTGCAACGCTTCGGGGGCGACCGTCCTCCAGGTGACCTCGAAACCCCGTCGGCCCAGCCCGTCGGCCAGCATCTCGCACATGTCCCGATCGTCGTCGACGACCAGGATGCGAGGCCGCTCTCCCGTCTTGGTGGCGCCCGTGTGCCTTTCGCTCGTCACTGCGTTGCCATCGGCAGATGGATTGTGAAACATGATCCCTCCCCGCGCTTCGATTGGACATCGATCCAGCCCCCGTGCTCCCGAACGATCCCGTAGGAGACCGAGAGCCCCAGGCCCGTGCCTTCTCCCACCGCCTTGGTCGTGAAGAACGGCTCGAAGACTCGCTGTAGATCCTCTTCGGCGATGCCCGGACCATGGTCGCGCACCGCGATCGCGGCGTACGGGCCCGGCTCGCCGCCCTCGGCAGTCGCGACGACCGTTTCGAGGGAAACGACCACCTCCGTCCCGGCCGGTGCGGCCTGGATCGCGTTGACCAGGAGGTTGGTCAGCGCTTGCTCGAGTTGACCGCGGTCGGCGTCGGCCTCGATGCGCTCGCGCTCGAGGACGCGGAGCGTCACGCCGCGCTTCTCCGCGAGCGGCTCGAGCAGCCCTACCGTGTGTCCGGCGAGCGCCCCCAGGTGCTCGCGCACGCGCTCGGGCTTGCGCTGCCGCGCAAAATCGAGAAGCTGCCGAATGATAGCCGTCATGCGCTTGGACTGCTCGACGATGATGCGCGCGTAGGCGCGGGCCTCCTCGCCGGTCGCCTCACCCTCGGCGATCATGCTGGCGCGCGCCGACACCACGCTCAGCGGCGTCCCGAGCTCGTGGGCGATGCCCGAGCCGAGCTTCCCCACGGTCATCAGGCGCTCTCCGTGACGAAGCTGCTCGAGCGCAGCGATGCGGGCCGTGCTCTCGGTCCGCAGATCGTCGCGAGCCTGCGCGAGCTGTTCGGCCATCGAATTCATGGCGTCGGCCAGCTCGCGGAGCTCGTCGTTTTGGTTCAGGCGCAGGGGACCGTCGAAGTCACCGCGGCCGATCCGGGTGGCCTTGTCCACCAGGAGGCGCACCGGCGCGCCCACCAGCTTCGCGCCCAGGGCCATCGCCAGCACGCCGCCCACCGCCAGCATCGCCACCGTGGTCGCGAAGAGCCGCAAGACTCGCCCGCGGATGAATCGCTCCTCGTCCTCCATCGACTCGTCGAGCCGCAGGATGCCGACCATGACGCCCTCGCTGCGAACCGGCACCCTGGTGACCAGGTGGCGGACATCGTTCTCTTCGCGGATTCGCGTTTCGATGTCCGTCACGGCCTCGTCGTTGGACTCCTCCCACTGGATGGTGAGATCCGAGCGCCGCTCGTTGACCTCGGTCACCAGGTGCAGCGCGGCGCCGCGGCCGTGCTGCGACCACATGGCGCCGATGGCCTCCGCCAGTGCACCCGCGATCGCACGGTGGTCGCGCTCGATCTCCTCGGCGAACTGCGCCCGCTGGCGCGAGAGGCTCGTCGAGACGTAGATCGAGAGGATCAGCGCCATGGCGCAAACGACCGCGAACGTCAGTTTTGCGACGAGACGCATTCGCCCGGGCCGGAGTCTACTGAGTGTAGGCAGGAGGGGTCCATCGGAGCACACCCATCAGTGGCGCTGCGAGAGGTCCCGGAGGGTTCCCAGGAGCTCGGAGAGTTCGAACGGTTTGTCCAGGACGCGCCGCACGCCGAGGCGCTCGGCTTCGGCATGGAGCTCGTCGTCCCCGAATGCGGTCATCAACACCACGGGGAGGTTCAGGCCCATCTCTCGGATCGCCGCAGCCACGCTCAGCCCGTCGCACCCGGGCATCCTGACGTCCGTGATCAGGACATCGGGACGATCCCGAAACCAGTCGCGGTCGGTGAGGACCGCCAACGCCGTGTTGCCGTCCGTCGTCTCGCGCACCTCGTAGCCGGCACGGCGGAGCACCTGCGACAAGAGGGCGCGCATCTCCGGGTCGTCCTCCGCCAACAGCACGCGCAGAGGCGCCCGCTCGGGGTCGGGACGCGGTGCGGGTGGAAACGACGGCGGGACGCTGGCGTCGACCATGGGTCCTTGCGCGCTGCACTCCCCGTGCCACTCCGTCCTCGTGTACGGGACGATGGTCGCCGCATCTTGGCCGCGACAAAATGTCCCTTCCCGCGGCAAAAGATCCCGCGCTCGCAGCGACCTTCGTCGTCAGACGCTCGGATTGCCCCGCGAACCCCGGGTCGCAGGGTTTGGCACGGCACGTGCTGATGCAGCCCTTGCGCTTTTGACTTCGGTCATCGTCGCAGCGCCCATCACTCGAGTTGACCCCAACCCCAAACGCCAGCTCGTGGGAATCGGGCATGCACTTCGCCGGGGCCCGGCTGTTCGGGATCCAGCCGGCCCCGGCGAAGGGCACCTTCATCGACGCGGACGGGCGACGACGCCGAACGATGCGCCGCTGTTCGTAGCGTGCTCGAGCTCCCGCCAGACGGTGGCTGCTTTTGCGCGCACGTCGGGCCAGGCCGCACGCGTCCAGGCGTGCACCGTCGCGTGGTGGGCCGAGGGGACCCCCAGCCGTGCTCGCCCGGCGAGGATTCGGATCGATCGGTGCGCGACCTCGGCGGGATCCCGATAGCCTCCGAGCACGCCGCCGGCGAGCAGTCGAGAGCGGACCGATTCGAACCGCCCCCGGGCGGTGTCGTCGGCCCACCGCAGGGCGTCCTCGATCGGAGCCCGCAGCGCGTCTCGGAAGGCGCGCAGCGCAGCCGCGTCCTTGGAGCTCCACGCACCATCGAGGAGGAGCTCGACACCGACGTGGGCCAGCGCCATCGCGGGGCCGCGGGGAACGCCTCGTCCGCTCAACCATCGGCGCGCCGCTGCGACCACCCCGACGAAGCTCGGCAGGTGATGAAACGCCTCGTCCGCGGCGTGGTGATGGCGCACGCCGGCCTGCACCGCCGTCAACGCCGGGTCGAGGCGACAGGCGGCCATGCGTTGCAAGTCGGGGAGCATGGCGCCCAGGACGAACAACGGCTCGTCGTAAAGGCGCGACGCGAGCCGGGCATGCCCGAAGAAATTCACGGGTTCGACAACAGGATCGTGACGTCGTCCGATCCGTAGTTCGCGACGAGGATGTCCAGCACCCCGTCGCCGTCGAGATGGGCGATCGCGACGTCCGACGGATCGGTACCGGCAGTGAAGGTGAACGTCTCGTCGAACCCACCCGCACCGTTGCCGACGAGCACGGTGACCGTTCCGTCGGCGCGATCGGCCGTGACGAGGTCCGGGCTCCCGTCTCCCGACATGTCGGCGGCCGCGATCGCGACCGGATCCGCGCCCACGGGATAGGGCACGCCGCCCCCGAAACCACCGATGCCGTTGCCGAGGACGATCGTGACGGTGTCCTCGTCGCTCGCGACGGCGGCGTCGAGGTTGCCGTCACCGTTGAAGTCGGCCGCGACGACGGCCGTCGTGGTGCCCCCGATCCCGAAATCGAAGGGGCTGCCGAACAACCCGGCTCCGTTTCCGCCCAAGAGCACGAGGCTCGAACCCGCGGCGCTCACCACATCCAGATTTCCATTGCCGGTGAAGTCGCCGGCGTCGACGCCGGCCGCCGCGGCGCCCAGGCCGAAGCCGGTCACCGAGGCGAAGCCCCCGCTTCCGTCGCCAAGAAGCAGACTCGCGTTTTCGGTGGCCGTGTTGGCGGTCACCACGTCGAGCTCGCCGTCTTCGTCGACGTCGGCAACGATCAGATCGACCGGCCCCTCGCCGACATCGAAGCTCGACACCGGATCGAGAGCGCCTCCGCCCGAGCCCAGCAAGATCCCGAGCTGGTCTCCGTCGGCGGCCGTGACCACCACGTCGAGCTCGCCGTCCTTGTCGAAGTCGGCGGCGCCGAGGGCCGACGGTGCGCTCCCCGTCGCGTACACCGCTTCCACCCCGAAGCTCCCCGCGCCGTCGCCGAACCGTACGCTCAGCGCGTTCGCGGTGCCGCTGGTCGCGATCAGGTCGACCTTGCCGTCGCCGTTGACGTCGACACCAAGGACCGCGGTGGGTTGCGGCCCCACCGCCACCGGCATCCCGGTCGCGTAGCAGACCTCGCCGGGCTCGTGCTGCCCGTCGCCGCAACCGCCCCCGCCGGTCTCGTCGGTGCCGGTGGTCGAATCGGAGCCGGAGGTCGACGCGTCCGTGTCGGAATCGGTCGAGGGGGCGCCCGTCGACGTGGCCTCGGTGGGATCGGTGGTGCCCGATCCCGTGCCCGGCTCGTCGCCCGTCGATCCGCTGGTGCCGGTGCCGGACGTCGGCAGGCCCTCGACGAGGCCGTAGTGGAACGACAGCGCCTCGTCCTTGCAGGTCAGGATCCCCGCATCCGTGTCGAGACGATCGATGGGGAGCGGCTTCCAATAGCCCCCCTGGTCGGTGGCGATCACGATCTCCTCGGGGGCGCGCCCCTCGAGATCGATCTTGCCGTACGCGTAGCTCACGTCCGCGGCCACGAGCAGGTCGCGGTTGGGCTGGACGCGATAAACGGGTCCGATCGACGCGGGGGCCTCGAACGACGGGTACACCGTGATCTGCGTGTCCTCGGTGAGGGCACCGGGTGGGATCGTCAGCCGGAAGATGCCGTCCGCCGACGCGATGGTTCCCCCGTCGGGGCCGATGATGCGGGTTTCCTTGTTGTCGTCGACCGGCTCGACACCGTCGCCGCACGCGGCGATCAACAGCGCGAGCCCGAGGATCCGACCACGACGCACCCCGCAACGGTAGCACGGTCGTCCGTCGTCGGATGACCGTGCTCGGAGCGGTTCCCGGCTGCCGAAACTTCACCCGTCGGCAACTCGGTGGTCCCGCTCACGCAGGATCCTTCTCGGCAACCGCTGCGCTCAGACCCGGCAGCTCCGGCTTGGCGATGTACTCCTTGGGGATTTCCCCGGTGAGGGTCCCCAGGAAGGCGACGATGGCGTCCACCTCGGCCTGGGGCAACCGGCCGCGCGCCGATTGATGCTCGGCCATCATCTGCACCATTTCCTCGAGCGTCTCGATCGACCCGTCGTGCAGGTACGGTGCGGTCTCGGCCACGTTGCGCAGCGGCGGCACCTTGAACACGCCCTTGTCGGCCTCGTTGTTGGTGACCCCGAAGCGGCCCTCGTCCGCGGTGGGCCAGGGCTTGACGTTCCCGAGCTTCTGGAACTGCGTCCCGCCCAGCGCCGCGGCGTTGTGGCACTGGGTACAGCCGACCTCCACGAAGAGCTGCAGGCCCCACAGCTGCTTGTCGTCGAGGGCGGTCATCTTCCCCGACAAGAATTCGTCGAAGGGGGCAGGGGTCATCAGGCGTCGCTCGAACGCCCCGATGGCCGCCGCCACGTTGTCGTAGGTGATGGGATCGGCTTGCCCCGGAAACGCCGCTGCGAACTTCTCCTTGTACCCGGGGATGGCGGCGAGCGTCTTGACCACCGTGGCCTCGTCGGGCATCGCCATCTCGACCGGGTTGAGGATGGGGCCCTTGGCCTGCTCCTCGAGGCTATCCGCCCGGCCGTCCCAGAACTGCGCGACCTGGAGGCCCGCGTTGTAGA
>CAZYSW010000397.1:0-5788 GCA_964650105.1 uncultured Nannocystaceae bacterium | reverse complement strand
CTAGCGACACGGCAGAGGGGGTGGAGGTCGTCTCCGGCCTCCACCCCCTCGATTTGCCGCGCGCGAAACGAGGTGCCCGCCCCCGCTCGAATCCGCTCCTGGGTTTCGCGGCCGAAGCTCCGGGTTCCGACAGACGAGACATCGACCGGCTCGCGGGTCGTGATCTGGATTTCGTTTCGCGGACGCGACACACCAGGCCCGCGCGAACATTCGGTCGACCCGTCGGGCGTCACCGCGACGCCTGCATTTTTTCGATCGAGGCGGTGGCCCAAAACGGATCTCGGTGGCCCATACTGCGGGCCATGATGCGCCGCGTGCTCCTTCTCGTGTTGTCCAGTGGCCTGCTGTACGCCTGTGGTGACGACGTCGATCAGGCCATGTCCGAGGGTGGCGATACGGACAGCGGCGGTGCGGCGTCGAACACCGAGTCTCGCGGCGACGGGGTGACCCTCGACGGCGGCCAGAACGACGGCGGCGACGCGACGGACTCCGCCGCCGACGACCAGGGCGACGACGCGGCGGGCGACGACGACGACGGCCTCGACGGCAGCACCAGCGGTGACGACGGGGCCGACGGAGCGACCTCGGGCGACGGCGGCGACGGCACGGCGACCGCCGGTGACGGCGACGACGGCACGGCGACCGCCGGTGGCGGCGACGGCGGCACGGCGACCGCCGGTGACGGCGACGACGGCGACGACGACGGGGGTGCCAACGTCGACGACGGCGGTGACGACGACGGTGGCGACGACGAGGGCGACGGGGGTAACGACGACGACGACGGCGGCGACGACAAGGGCGACGGTAACGACGACGACGGCGGCGACGACAAGGACGACGGCGGCGGCGGCGACGACGGCGGCGACGACGGTGACGACTGCGAAGACGAGGGCGGCGACGACGACGGGGGTGGCAACCTGTGCGAGATGCACGAGACCCCGCTCGTGGCCGGTCAGAACATCGACGCCGGCTGGGTCGTCGTGGAGTTCGTCGACGACGAGCTGATCCTCGGGATCGAGACGTGGTCTCCGTGGATGCTGGAGCTCCTGCACGTGTACGCCGGGACGGGTCCGATCCCCGCCAACAATGGCGCGTACATCCCGGGGTTGTTCCCCTACCACTGGACGTTCGACCCCGCCGTCTCGGAGACGTCGGTCGCGATTCCGATCGCCGAGCTCGGGGCAACCTGCGGTGACCCGTTGAAGATCGCCGTCCATGCCGAGGTCGCGGGCGACGAGTGCGGGGAAGAGACGGCCTGGGCCGAGGGGCCGTTCAGCGACGTGTGGAGCTGGGGCATGGCCTTCGAGGTGCCCCTGTGCTGCCCCGGGTAGCACCGCGCCGGGTCATCGTGCCCGTCGGGGCTGCCACCCGAACCGGCGCAGGTCGATGCGCCCGCTCGAGTCGAAGACGACGTGGCTTTGGAAGTCGACGAGGCGCGCCTGGTCCAGGTCGTCTCCAACCTGCTCGACAACGCGAGCAAGTACACCCCCGACGACGGCCGCCTGGGCATCAAGGTCGACATCGAAGGCGACTCGTGCGTGCTGCGGGTGTGGGACGAAGGCATCGGGATCCCCGAGGACCTCAAGGCGTGCGTGTTCGAGATGTTCGTGCAAGGCGAACGCATGCCATCGCGGGCCCCCGGGGGGCTCGGGATCGGGCTCGCGCTGGCCCGCCGCCTGGTGGAGCTGCACGGCGGAACCCTCGAGCTGTCGTCCCCCACGCAGGGGGGGACGACGGGCACCGAGGCGATCATTCGGCTGCCCTGCGTCGGCACCACGGCGCGCGAGCGCAGCGCACCGCACCCCGTCGTGTCGACCAGCCCCCGGCGCATCCTTTTGGTCGAGGACAACCTCGAGCTCGCCACCATGCTCTCGGAATTGCTCGAGGTGCATGGGCACGACACTCGCGTCGCGCAAGACGGCGGCCATGCGCTGGAGATCGTCGAAGCGTTCGTGCCCGAGCTGGTCCTCATCGACATCGGGCTTCCCGGCAAGGACGGGTACGCCGTGGCCCGAGAGCTTCGCGAGCGTTTGGGCAGCCGGCACAAGCTGGTCGCCGCATCGGGGTATCCGCCCGATCACGGGCGGATCGACCTGTTCGACGAGTACCTGCTCAAGCCCGTCTATCCTCGCCAGCTCGCGTCACTGCTCGAGTGAGCTCGAGGGAGGGCGGATCGTCTGCGCCGGTGCGTCGGCGACTTCGGGAGAGCGAAGCGATCGCATCATGTCCTGGTAGCGCTCGCGACCGGTGCGTTCGGGCAGCCGTTCGAACTGGGACATGAGCTCTCGCGCGTGCCGAACCCGTTCGTCGGGTGCCGGGTGACTGCGAAGAAAGCTCGGGGCGGGAACGTCCTCACGCGCCAGCTTCTGAAAGAAGTCGACGTACCCCTGCGGGCTCCACCCGGCGCTGACGACGTAGTACAGGCCCAGCTCGTCCGCCTCGCGCTCCGCGTCGCGGCTGAACTGGAGCATCGTCCCTTGCGCGACGATCGCCGCGACGAGCTGCTGGATCTGCCCCGGCTCGGCACCCAACGCCAGCCCCGCGAGCGTCTGGAGCCCGTACTGCGTCACCAGTTGGCTGGCGATGTGGCGCTCCGCCACGTGGGCGACCTCGTGCGCGAGCACGGCGACGAGCTCCGCCTCGCTGTCCGCCGCCTCCAGCAGCCCGGAGTACACGTAGATCTCGCCGCCCGGCAAGGTCACGGCGTTCACGACGTCGGGCGCGTCGATCACCTTGAACGTGTACTCGATGCCGGCAGGGGTGGCGGCCTGCGCGGCGACTTCGCGACCCAGCTCGGCGACGTACCTCTGGATCGCCGGATTTTCGAGCAGCTCGACCTCGCGCTCGAGCTCCGTCGCCATGCGCTCTCCGAGCTGCTCCTCCTCCTCGGGCGGAAGCACGGTGTACGACGCCGACTCGGTGAGCTCCTGCACCGACTGCGCGCACGCAGCGACGTTCACGGCGAGCCCGATCCCGAGCGCGATCCGCCGGGTTGCGTGGCGGGTGGGCGAGCGCGTGGCCATCCGCGTGCATCCTTGCCCGCCCCTTCGGCCCGTCAAGCGCCCCGACGCCGCGAGCGTCGGGCGGAGCCCTCGCCCGGCGCCCGAGTGCGCGCCGTGGCTCGGCGGCCAGGCGCGCGCGGGCGGTCGAAGCAACCCGCGATCGAGTGCCGACGCGCGCTCACGCATCAGGTTGGTCGTGCGTTCGCGGGACGATCGACTCCGGGTGGGTCCACCGCGAGACGCTTCGCAGGAGGAGTCTTGGAAGCACGCGCCATAGCCAAACGCCTGCCCACCGGCGTACCGGGTCTCGACTTCGTGCTCGAAGGAGGCCTGCTCGCGGGGGGTGTGTACATCGTGGAAGGGCCCCCGGGCGCCGGCAAGACCATCCTCGGCAACCAGTTCTGCTTCGCGCGCGCGGCCGCGGGCGATCGGACCGTGTTTCTGACCCTGCTCGCCGAAGCCGACAGCCGAATGATCGGTCACATGCGGAGGATGCGGTTCTTCCGGCCCGACCACGTGCCCGATCGGGTCTACTACGTGGGCGCCTTCGCGATCCTCGAAGAAGGAGGACTCGAAGGCCTCGCCAGGATGTTGCACTCGACGATCACCGAGCGCGAGACGTCGCTGGTCGTGATCGACGGGGTCGTGACGACCGAGGCCTTCGCAGGCTCGGAGCTCGAGCTCAAGAAGTTCATGCGCGAGGTCCAGATGATCGCCGCCATGACCAATTGCGCCTTGGTCCTGCTGGTGAGCACGGGGACCGAGCGTACGCCCCGCGCCGCCTACACCATGGTCGACGGGATCATCGAGCTCAGCGACGAGATCGCCGATCCCATGCCCCTTCGCCGCCTCACGGTGCACAAGCTCCGCGGCTCGGCACCGGTGCGTGGTCGCCACTCGATGGGGATCACCGACGCGGGGATCGTCGTCTATCCCCGCGCGGAGACCCGGGCCGAGGCCGCGTCGCTCGAACCGATGCCCGCGTCCGTCCCCGGCGGTCGCCTCGGCTTCGATCTTCCCGAGCTCGACGCCATGCTCCAAGGCGGCCTCGCCGAGGGCTCGGTCACCATGCTGCTCGGCCCGACCGGCAGCGGCAAGACCATCCTCGGCCTGCAGTTCCTCGCCGCGGGCGTCCATCGAAACGAGCCCTGCGTCTGCTTCGGATTTTGCGAGCGCCCCGACGAGCTCGTCGAAAAGAGCCGACGCCTCGGCCTGGGGCTCGAACACGGGGTGGAGCGAGGGATCGTGGAGCTCTTGTGGCAGCCCCCGATCGAGGCGGTCATCGACAGCCTCGGAGAGCGGCTGTTCGAGGCGGTGGAGCGGCTGAAGGTCAAGCGACTGTTCATCGACGGGATGCACGGGTTCCAGCTCGCGGCTCGCTCCACCCAGCGACTGCGCTCGGCACTGTCGGCGTTCACCGAGCGGCTCTCGCACGGGGGCGTGACCACCCTCTACAGCATGGAGACCCTCGAGCTGTTCGGTCCCACGCTCCGCGTTCCCATCGCGGGAATCTCCGGGGTGACCCACAACATCGTGCTCCTTCGCCACGTCGAGCTTCGAGCCCGACTTCACCGACTCGTCTCGATCCTCAAGCTGCGCCACGGCGGCTACGAATCGAAGATCCGGGAGTTCAAGATCACCGACACCGGCATCGAGGTGGCGGACACCTTCGAGAGCGCCGGAGCCATCCTCAGCGGTCTGGCGCGTCCGTCCTCGGGCAACAACGCAACCGCCGGGTTGCTCGACGAGCGCGAGCCCGGACAGGGCGAAGGTCGAGAGCCACGAAGACGATGAGACACTGCATCTTGATCGTCGACGACGAGTACGGCCTCGCCGACCTGGTGTCGGATCTCCTGGAGGCGGCCGGCTACGACACCATGGTCGCCAGCAACGGCCTGGAGGGTCTGCAGAGCATCGAGCAGAACAAGCCGGATCTGGTGGTGATGGACGTGATGATGCCGCTGGTGGACGGCCCCGAGATGCTCCAGCAGATGCGGTCCAACCCCGAGACCGCGGACATCCCCGTCATCATGATGACGGCGATGCCCGAGGCCCTTCCCAAGGGCGATCCACCGCCGTTTCAGGCCTCGCTGCACAAGCCGTTCGCCATCGAGACGCTGCTGGGCCAGATCGACCACCTCCTCGACGCCTCCGAGGAGCCGGAATGATCGGCGACGCGCCTGCCCCAGACCGGCCCGGCGCCGTCACGAGTCTGCGGCGCCGCCCGAGGCCGCCCGCTGATCCAGCTCGCCCGCCAGATCGACGCTTATGGCGTCGCCCACCCGGTCCGGGGGCAACCCCGACGCGAGCAGACAGTACAGCTTGGTCAGCGCGGCCTCCGGAGTCATGTCGTAGCCGCTTTTGACCCCCAGCTCGGCGAGGATGCGGCTGCTGCGGTAGCGGTGCTGTCGGACGATGCCTCCGTGGCACTGCGAGCAGCTCACCACCACCACCGGATCGGCCCGCGACGTCGCTTCCCGAATGGGTTCCAAGAGCGCCGGATCGGCCATCGGAAAGGTCCCGGCCCCGTACGTCTCGAGCACCAACCCGTCGACCTGGCCCGGCGCCATGATGGCTTCGAGCGTCCGCGGGCTCATCCCCGGAAACACCCGCAGGGCCGCCACGCGAGGCGAGCGCGGCAGCTCGACGGCCGAAGGCAGGCCCGACCCCGGGGGGCGGACCAGGTGCTCCGCCACGTTGATGTCGATGCCCACGGTGCACAGCGGCGGCAGGTTGCCGCTGTCGAAGGCGACGAAGTCGGCGTTGTGCACCTTTTGGGCCCGATT
>CAZYSW010000396.1:0-5793 GCA_964650105.1 uncultured Nannocystaceae bacterium | reverse complement strand
TACGAAGGCGGCTGGGGGCGCTACCTCGAAGCCAAGGCCGAGCGCATGGCCCACGCCGAGCGCACCGAGGCCAACCGTCGCAACTACCTGCGACGCGAGCTCGAATGGCTGCGCCGCAGCCCCAAGGCGCGGACCACCAAGGCCAAGGCCCGCGTCGATCGCATCGAAGCGGCCGCCTCCGAGACGCGGGGCCCGTCCACCGAGCACACGGCTCGGATCACCATGGACCACGTCCGCAGCGGCAACCTCGTCCTGGAGGCCGAAGATCTGACGGTCGAGGTCGCCGGTCGACGGCTGGTCGAGGGGCTCACCTTGCGTCTGAGCCCCGGCGAGCGCGTCGGCATCGTGGGTCCCAACGGGTGCGGCAAGACCAGCCTGCTGCGCGTGCTGATCGGCGCTGTCGCACCGACGGCGGGTACGGTGCGGCACGGCAAGAACACCCGCATCGCGCTGCTCGATCAAGAGCGGTCCGGCCTGCGCGACGACCAGTCCGTGTTCGAGAACGTGGCCGAGGGTCGCTCGCACATCGAGCTGGGCGGCAAGAGCCTCGACGTGCGCGCCTACCTCGAGCGCTTCTTGTTCTCGGTCCACGATCAGCGACAGCGCGTTTCCACGTTGTCGGGCGGAGAGCGGGCCCGCGTCGCCCTGGCGCGGGCGCTGCGAGATCGGGCCAACGTGGTCGTTCTCGACGAGCCCACCAACGACCTCGACGTCATGACCCTCGCCACGCTCGAAGAGGCGCTGCTGGGCTACGCAGGGACCATCCTCGTCGTCACCCACGATCGCTTCTTCATGGATCGGATCGCGACCTCGATCCTCGCCTTCGACGGCCCCCGCCTGGTCCAGACCCAGGGGGGCTGGTCCGACCACCTCCAATGGCGTGCCCGCAACGAGGCGGAGGCGGCGTCCGCTCGCGCCGCCGCGCCACGCAAGCCAGCACCCGCGCCCAAGCCACGGCTCGGCCTCACCTACGCCGAGCGCATCGAGCTCGAGGGGCTGCTCGACCGCATCGACGAAGCCGAGCAGAAGGTCGCGACCATGCACGCCGAAATGGCCGACCCGAGCTTCTACGCGCGAAGCGAGGAGGAGCGCCGTACGTTCCTCGCCGAGCTCGACCGGGCTCAGGACGAAGCCACGCGCCTCACCGAGCGCTGGGCCGAGCTCGAGAGCCGACGCGACGAATCTTGAGCGAGCCTTGGATTGCCGACGCGACGTCGCGGCGCCGCCGGCGACCGAAACGGGTTTGCGACCGCAGGGATTGACGTTTCGTTATCATCGACAAGACTGGCCGCCCGGTTCTTTCACCGTATGGTGACCAGTGATGCGCGGCATTCCGAGGCTGGTATGGCGCGTCATCCTCGGGGCCACGGTGTTGCTCGCCGCCGGTGTGATCGCGCTGTGGCTGCTCGGTCCGACGGTCGCTCGAAGCGCCATCACCCGGAGCCTGCGCGATCGCGGTTTCGCCGACGCCGAGCTCGCCGTCTCGTTTGCGGGGCCACGACACGTGACGATCGACGACTTGCAGCTCGACCGCGAAGGTCGCCTCACCGCCCGCACGGTGGTGGCGACCTACCGCCCGCTCCGACTGCTGCGCGGCGAGCTGGAGTCCTTGCGCATCGTGGGCGCGCGTTGGGTGGTCCGCCGAAGCGAGGGTGAGCTCGACCTGGGCCCCCTGACCGAGCTGCTCGAGGCACGCGCGCGCGGGACCGCCGACGGAGCCTTCCCCTTCGACTGCATGGAGCTGGCCGCATCGGAGATCGTGGTCGAGACCGATCGCGGCCGATGGCGATTGCCCCTCGACGGCGTGCTCGAACGCGAGACGGACGGACTGCACATCCGACTCTCGTCCGCGATCGGGAACATCCCCGTGCAGGGCCGCGCCGAGATCACCGAGGGGCCCTCACGCGAGACCCGATTCGACCTGTCGGCGGATCCCCCCGGCCCCGGACGCATCTCCATCGAGGGACGGAGTACCCCCGAGGGTCGGATCCGCCTGCAGGCCAGCGGTCAGGGCCTCTCGACCGACACGGTGATCGCCGGCCGCCGCCTCGGTTTCGAGCGCCTGCGAATCGCCGGACACGCGACGATCGCCCGTGATCCCCTCACCGTCGAGTCCCTGCACCTCGACCTCGCCGCGGACGAACCCCGCATCGACGCGTACCGGTTTCACACGTTCACGGCCCACGCCGAGGACGTCGGCGATCGTCTGGCGATGACCGTCGGTTGGACCGCACCGGGGCACGCGGGATCGATCGCCGTGCGCGGCCTCCCCTCGCAGCTCGATTCCCGGGCCTGGCGCGGGGCTCGCCCCCGATGGCGGGCGACGGCCACGCTGCAGACCGAGGCCGAACCCGTCACGCTCTTCGCCAGCGCGACCTCGACGCTCCGACGCGAGGACGACGCGTGGGGGGTCGACGTCGAGGACGGACGACTCGCGCTGTCGGCCCCCAGGTGGACGGACTCGCAGCGAGGCGTGCAGCTCCAGGCGGTGCGTGTCGCCCTGGGCTTCGCGGGCGCGCTGGATCCGGACCAGCTCCGGCTGTGGATCCGCGAGCGCGCCGTGATCGAGGCCGAGCAGATCCGCCTGGGGACCCGAAGCGAGACGCTGGCGCTTCACGACGTCCGCCTCGACCTGGCCGAGCCTTCCGCGACGCAAGCACCCGAGCCTCCCGTGGTCCGGGTACGCCTGGTCGACGACGGCGAGCCCACGATCGAGACACACCTGTCGATCGCAGGCCAGGCCGGTGCCGTCGTCGCCGGAGCGCTGAAGGGTGCTCTGCCGCGCATCGACGCCTCGCTGCGGGCGAGTCGTGCCGAGGGCGATTGGCGGCTCCAGGGTCGCACCGACCTTCGACTCGCCGACGTTCGCCACACAAAGGCGGACGTCCGGATCGCACAGGTGTCCGCCTCGCTCCCTGTCACCTATCCGTTCACCGAGGATCCCGACGAGGCGCCCGGGAGCATCCGCATCGGTCCGATCACCTGGCGCGACACCGCGCTGCCCGCGATCACCGGGACCCTCACCCGACGGGGCGACGATGTCGCGGTCGCGCTTCGCTGGCCGCTCACACGGTCGGTGGCCGCCCGTGCCCGCGGGACGTTGTCGCTGAACGCTCCGCTGTCCGGCACGCTCGACCTCCAGGCGCCTTCGTTCGAACTCGAAGATGCCCAGCCGGCCGTCACCCTCCTCGAAGCGCTCGTCGGCGGCTCGGTCCGCGGCAAGGCCTCGTTTCGCGGCCGCATCGTGCTCGCCGACGGCAGCATCGACCAGACGCTCCGGATCCGGATCGACGACGCCAGCGTGTCGCGCTCCGGCTTTCTCGAAGAGCTGCGAGGCATCGAGGGCACGCTCGACCTCGACAGCATCATCCCTCCTCGCAGCCCCGGCGGCCAGCGCCTCACCTGGAAGGGCGGCCGAGCCGGTCGCGTCCAGATCGGCGCGGGGCACGTGGATCTGACCCTCGAACCGGATCGCACGCTGCTGGTCGAGGAGGTCTTCACCACGCTCGGGGAGGACGGTACCGAGGGTCGGCTCTTCGCGGGTGCGTTTCGCTACGCCCCCGACACGCCCAAGCTCGAGCTCGACGTGTTCGCCGAGTCCCTCGGCCTGCAACAATGGCTCGATCTGCTCGGTCGCGACGAGGTGCGGGCCCACGGCACCCTGCACGGCCACCTCTCCGCGACCGTGCATCTCGAGCCCACCCTGCGTGTCGAGCTCGGCAAGGGGGCACTGGTCGCGGAGCCCGGTGGCACGATCGCGCTTCGAGACGTTCGCGCCGCCAGGGCCGTGCTCGCGCCGAGCACCACCACCCTTGCAGACCCGGGCGCCCTGCAGAGCCTCTTGCAAGAGCGCCTTCTCGAGGCGCTCCAGAGCCTGCGCTACTCCGCCTTGCGCTTCGAGGTCGTCCGCCAGGCGGATCTCGTCACCCTCCGCATCCACCTGGCGGGCCAGGGAACCCGCGGCGCCCGCCAGGAAATCGGCGGACTCACGATCAACATCAACCACATCGAGGATGCCGTGAACGAATACTTCCGTCTTCTCCGTGGCGTCCAGGAGCTCCAGCCGGAGATCTCCAACGAGGTCCATCATGCCCCAGCCGCAACACCGCCATGAATCCCGCCCCCACGCCCGGCGGGTCTGGCATCGCGTCGGTCTCGCCGTCGCGCTCGTGGTCTTCGCCGGCTGCCGAACACGACATGCCGTCGAGGTCGAGCCCACGTATCACACCGTGAAGATCGAGCCGATCTTCATGACGGTCGACATCAACATTCGGGTCCAGGAGGAGCTGGACCGCTTCTACAGCGACATCGTCTCCGACGCCCGCACCGGGCGGGAGCAAGGAGAGCCACGATGAGGACGCCCCTTCTCACCCCGTCTTTGAAGCGCTTCGGAACGATCGCGCTTCTCCTCGGCACCCTCTCGTCGACCGGCATGCTCGCCCCGGAAGCCGCGGGGCAGACCGAAGCCGAGCTCAAGGAGCGGTTCGGTCAGCGTCTGGAGGTGCTCGAGCGCCTCAAGGACCGCGGCCAGATCGGCGAGACCACCGAAGGCCTCGTCGAGATCGTTCCCGGCGTCGACGCCAGCCAGCAGGTCGACGTCCCCGGCGAGGGCTCGATGACCATCCAGGCCTTCGTGCGCGACGAGAACACCGATCGCCGGAAGCTCTACCAGCTCATCGGCAGTCGCACCGGAGACCCCGTCGACGAAGTCGCCCGGCAAGCAGCCATCCGCAACTACCGACGCGCCGACCCCGACCACTTCCTCCAGCTCCCCAACCACCAGTGGATTCAAAAACGAGAGCTGCCCGAGCCCTGACCGCCCGTCCCGACCATCGCGTGCCCCGCATGGACGCCGCGGCTCCTCTTGCCGCGGGTCGGCACGGCGATTCGGCACGACGACGTCCACGTCGCGCCGTGGCGTGGAGGGGCCGGAGTCGCTCTCGGCCCTCCTGGCAAAGCGCGGCGGGGTGAAGCCAGAGGTGCTTCGCGCGTGGACGGACGGGACCAGGGAGACGCTCATCCGTTGGTGCAGAGGAGATCGTCGGTGCAGGCGCACTCGGGAGGTGGGAACGGCACCTCGTCGCACGGCGCCCAGCCGAGCGGTGCGGGGTCGACCCTCAGCCGGAAGGCGACCACCTCTCCTGTCAGCCAGTTCATGTAGAGGGTCACCGTGTTCCGCACGCTCTTGTCCTCGGGCCACCACACGCAGGAGTCCGCTTCGGGTTCGCAGACCCAGTCGGGCCCTGCAGGGGGAACCAGTCTGCCCTGGAGGGTACGACACCCCGCGCTCGCACAGGCGTCGGGGTCGTCGAATTCGCAAGTCGAAGGCGGCGCCTGGTGGGCGGGGATGCAATGCGAAGCTGCGCAGTCGGGATCGCTCGTGCACTCGCAGGTGCCGCTCGGACCGTCCCGACACAATGTCCCGCTGCTCACGCAGTACCCCCAGTCCAACGGGCGAAAGCAGATATCGCCGAAGCAATCGTAGTCGTTTTCGCAAGCCGGACGCAGGCAACCCTTCTCGTCGAAGGGGGACTCGAGGCTCCCGCAGTTCCACTGCATGCAGTCCATGGGCAAGGAGCACTGAAAATCGGGGTTGTCGCAGGGCTGGTAGGGGATGTCGAGATCGACCTCGCCGCTGTCGGGAAACGTTCCTGCGGTGGTCGTCGAGGTGCTGGTAGGCACCGAGGACGACTCAGAATCCGCGCGGACGAGAGTCATCGCGAGCCCGGCCGCCTCGTAGCCCCCCGAGGCTACGAGCGATCGTCGAAGCCGCGCCACAATCCTGCCGCCGGT
>CAZYSW010000395.1:1266-5793 GCA_964650105.1 uncultured Nannocystaceae bacterium | reverse complement strand
GGCGGTCACGACTTCACGAGACATGAAGGGCTCCTTCGGATGCTTGCGAAAGGCGGCGCGCCGCGAACGACCCGCGGCGCGCCGGGTGGGTCACTCGGCGACGGAGTCGAGATCGTCGTCGTCGAGGTCGTCGGCCTCGTCGTCGAAGTCGTCGCCTTCGTCGAGCGAGTCGTCGCCCTGCCCCTTGCGCGAGCGCGGCTTGGTCACGCCCATGCTGATGAGCAGGCGCCGGTCGCTGATGGCGCGGCGCGCCACGGTGCTCCACTCGAGGTAGTAGTCCCACGCGGCCTTCTCGGCGGCCTCGATCTCCGCGGGATCGATGGCGGGCGCGGGCGTCGGCTCCGCGACCGTGCCGTGCGCCAACGTTCCGAGGGGCAATGCACGCTTCAAAGTCGTCGCGCGCGGTTGCCGCTTTGGGTATGTTGTGCCGTCGTCTGTCGTCGCGGAGCACCGGCCAGGAGCGTGGGACCCCAGCGACGCGGTGATCGATGAGTTCGAAGCCACCTTTGGCAAAATGCCTTTCGCCGTTCCCGACAGCTATGGTCGGCAGTACGTCGGCACGCATGGTCATGTCCTGACGGTGTACTTCTTCTGCGATCCCGACATCTTTCCTTATCACGCTCAACTTGATGCTGTAGCCGACGGCTTTCCGTGTCGACGTCTCGCCACGTATGACCTGCGCACCAAGACGATCACGCCGCGCTGGTACGTGCCCGTTGAGGATCTCAAGGGTGCGAAGGAACAGGGAGCCTCGCCCAGCCAGCGACCCGACCCATGATGTGAGGGCGAGAAGAGGGCGAGCATGCGCTACCTGTCGTTGACAACCATCTGACCATCCGCCGCGCGGGGTGAAACTCCGGACGTTCCGGAGGCCGATGCGCGGGGTGACGCGCCAAGATGGGCTCGAGCAAGCGACGTCGATACACGAATGCGCAGCGGCAAGCGGCGGTCGAGGACGCGGCGGAGATGGGGGTCTGCGCCGCCGCCCGGAAGCATCAGAGCTCGCAAAGCTGCGTGAGCCGATGGTGGGTTGCTGCCGCAGGATGCGGGGAAGGGGGCGACGGAGGAGGCGCCGAAGTTTTCAGGCCACGGCAAGGAGGTCGGCGGAAGTCGAAGGCGCGCCGCCGACGCCAGCAACGAGCGTGCATCACGCCAAACTCATGAATGGCGCCGCGCGGGCCATCGACGCGTTCCCATTCTGCTGTTTTGCAGGACGAGACCGGGCGATGGGCGAGCCGGTTCAGGAGGGGGCTGTGGGCTGCTCTTGTTTGGCTTTCGGGAGGGCCTTGCGGGGGGCGGTGGTGGCGTCCGCGAGGGGTTCGAGGGCACGCATGATGTCGCTGCCGCCGGGCTGCTGGAACAAGCGGAGATCGAACTCGGGGAGGAGGGCCAGGAGGTGGTCGAAGATGTCGGCCTGGATGCCCTCGTAGGGGACCCATTTGATGGTCGCGGTGAAGCAATAGATCTCGAGCGGCAGGCCGGTGGGGCCCGGGGCGAGCTGGCGCACCATCATCGTCATGTCCTGGTTCACGCCCGGATGGGCGCGCAGGTAGGCAGCGACGTATGCGCGGAACGTGCCGATGTTCGTCACCCGCCGGGAGTTGATGGGATCTTTTCCGGCAGCTTCGAGCGCGGCGTTGTGCTCGTCGAGCTCGCGCTGCTTGCCGTCGAGATAGTCGTCGAGCAGCATGAAGCGGCGCATGCGCCGGATCTCCGCCGGCCCGAGAAACCGCACCGAGGCCTGGTCGATCAGGAGCGAGCGCTTGATGCGGCGCCCGCCCGATTCCTGCATGCCACGCCAGTTCTTGAAGCTCTCGCTGATGAGGCGGTGCGTGGGAATGGTGGTGATGGTCTTGTCCCAGTTTTGCACCTTCACGGTGTGAAGGGCGATGTCGATGACGTCACCGTCGGCGTTGAGGGCCGGCATCTCGATCCAATCTCCAACGCGGAGCATGTCGTGGCTCGAGAGCTGAACCGCCGCCACGAGCGACAGGATGGTGTCCTTGAACACCAACATCAGCACCGCGGTCATCGCGCCGAGGCCGGAGAGCAACAGCAAGGGTGAACGCTCGATCAGGATCGCGATCACCAGCACTGCCGACACGATGAACAACAGGAGCTTGGCGAGCTGCAGGTAGCCCTTGATCGGGCGCTGGCGGGCGCGCTCGGCGGCGCGGGTCTCGTAGAGCCCGTTGAGCGCGTTGAGCAGCCTGCCGGCGGCGAGCGCGACGGTGAGGACGACGTAGGAGAGCGCCACGTTGCCCACCACCCGGACCACGTCGTCGGAGAGGATCGGGACCGCGTCCACCCCGACGTAGACGATCAGCGCGGGGACGACGTGCGCGAGGCGCGTCAGCACGCCGTGCTCGATCAGCAGATCGTCCCACTGCACCGGGGATGCCTCCGCCACGCGGGTCACGACGCGCAACAAGATCTTCCGCGTGACCCAGCTCCCGACGAAGGCGGCGATCGACAGCGCCGCGAGCACGATCAAGCTCGGGACGTAGGGGAGGTGAGCGATGGGCTGCAGTAGTCGCTCGATGAGATCGACATCCATGCTTCGTCACCCTAGCGTCTGCGCTTCGATATGCACACCCCTCGAGGGGCGCGACGTCGTCGCCTGGTCTCGACGCGGAAGGACGACGCGTGTGCGGGCGCTCGGACGAGCACGGCGTCGAGGCACTCCTCGAGGCGCGCCGCTCTCCTATTTTCGCTGCTGCCGCAGCCCCATCGCCCTCGCGATCCCGCCGAGATTTCGGGCGTCGTAGCCGTGCTTGCGCAGGAGCCGGGCTGCCCGTCCGCTCCGGATCCCGCTCTGGCAGTAGACGAGGACGGCCGCGTCCGTCGGGATCTCCGAGCGGCGCCCGTCGATCACGTCGACCGGAATGTTGCGCGCGCCCTCGACATGGCCCGCGCGGAACTCGCCGGGTGAACGGACGTCGACGAGCGTCGCCCCCTCGGCGACGAGCTTGCGCGCTTCTTCCCCGCCGATCTCCGGCCGGGCCGAGAACACCGAGAAGGCCAACAGCCCCACGAGGGCGACGGCGATCACCACCTCCATCCCCGTCTCGTAGCACCGGGTGGCGATCGAGGGAGGCGAATTCCCGGACGATGCTCACCTCCTTCCTGGCTGCGATTGCCTCGCCTCGTGGTCGCGGCTACGAGCCGGGAGGCGGCGACGCGTGGTCGCCCAGGAGGATCGACGTGAGCTTCAGCCCCGGTGGCGCCGTGATGGTGCAGTGGTCAGACGGAAACCAGTACCCCGCGCAGGTGGTGCAGCATCAGAGCGGTCACGTGCTGGTGTCCTTCCCGGGCGGCCAGCAGCAGTGGATCCCCGAGCATCACGTGGTCCCGAGCCACCCGCCCGCAGGCTACCCGCCCGCCGACCACGCGCCCGCCGACCACGCGCCCGCCGGCGCGCCGCTCGACGACGACGTCCGGGAGGAGCTGGCGGAGATCGAGCAGACCATCCGGCAGTTCGAGAGCCAAGGCACGCCGCTCGCGGGCGTCGATCCGGCCGATCCGGTCACGATATGGACCCAGGTGTTCGCCCTCGCTCGGCTCGAGGAGCAGGGGATTTCGCGCGATCAGGCCGCCCAGCAGCTCGGCTTCGCCGGAGGCGGCGGCTAGGAAGAGCGCGCGCGCGCCGGCGATCCGCGACTGGGCGTACTTCATCGCCGGGGAGTATCTCCGCGTGTACGAGTTGGTCGACCGTCCCGCCAAGCGAAACCTCGACGCGCTTGCCAAGGTCGTGGGCTACCACGCCGAGATCGACGCCAGCGTAGGAGCGGCGCTCCGAGAAGCTGCGCCTCGGGCCACCCACATCCTCCCACCCTCGAGATCGCGCAACAGGGCGTTCTGACAACTTCGCGATCCAGCCACAAAGGGCGTTTGTCCGGACAATCCTCGGCCTCGATGGCTGCCTCGGCGGCATGCGGCGAGGAAGCATCGCCGACGTAGACGACGGCAACCGGAACGACCCGGCACCTCGAAGGCTACGACGCAAGACAGCAGTTGTCGGCGCGGGTAAAGAAGTGGAGGGGCAGGGCTCCGGAGCGAGCTCGGAGGCGGGGGAGCCGAGGAGCTCATCACGCCGAGCCGGCCAAGCAATTCAGCCGCTCGCTGGTAGGGTCGAGTAGGCGCGAGCAAATCGAGCGGATTTTATGCTTTACGAACCCGCACTACGCCGCTACCAATCGGCGCTTGTGTCTCGTTTCCGATCGACAGAACGCAATCGCCGAGGTTCGTATCGCACCCTCATGGTGAGCACCCTCGTGGCACCGTGGGTGACCATCGCTGGATGTGCCGGACCCTCACACCCTCAGACCGAGACCTACTTGCTTCGACGCGTCGACGGCGCGTCGCGCTACGTCATGATCTCCGGCGCCGAGTTCGCGGTTCCCGGACCGTGTCTGTGCCAAAGACTGAGGGGCGGGGACGAGGAAGGGCGGCTCACCGGCGGCGACGAGGAGGGGCGGCTCACCGGCGGCGACGAGGAGGGGCGGCTCACCGGCGGCGACGAGGAGG
>CAZYSW010000395.1:0-1166 GCA_964650105.1 uncultured Nannocystaceae bacterium | reverse complement strand
GGCGGCTCACCGGCAGCGATGCCGAGAACCTCCGATGTGCTCCCAACAACGACTGCGGCGTCGTGTTGCTATCCACCGGGCGGCAAGTGCCGCTCCAGACGCGCTGAACCGAGAAGGAGAGATCATCGATGAAGAAGTCAGCGTGGGGCCGATTCGCCACGACGTACTTGGAGCCACTGGCATGGATGGCCGTGGTGCTGGCGGCCTTGTTGGCCTGCGGAGGCGGTGCTCCACCCGCGCCGCAGCTGGTGGACCCTTCCAACATCGCGCTTCAGAACGTGAGTGCGCCGAACGGCCGCGTCGACCTGTATCCCCTGTTTCCGTCGGACGTTGCTCCCACCGTCAATCTGTACAAGGCCAATGGCCTGTCGTGGAGCACCGGGTGGTATGGTCCCCACACCGCCTGTGGAACCCCCGTCACCGTTACCGGAGAAGATGGCACCCGCATCCACGGCCGACTCTTCGTCTTCAAGCACCTTCCCACGGGACAAGGACCGGCCGGACGTGGCGATTATCAGGTGTACATCCCTCCGGACAAGGTCAGTGCCGTATCCGGCGGTCGCCGAGCGCTCGCCTACGAGCAATATCGCTCGTCCGACGGCAACACCTATACGGCCTGGATCGCCGTCCTCCACAGCTCACCCATTCCTTGCACCGCCGCAAACCCGACGTAAGTCGGCAGGGCGCTAGAGGTCGTTGGTGAGCCTCGATGGCAGGTGGCGCGCTCGCTTCGGCGCGCCGCTGGCGATGCTCGCGCTGGCCTGCGGCTCGACGGTCGTGGTGTCCGACCCGTTCGAGGAGTCGAACGAGAGCCTCGTCTGCGAGCCGGGAAGCCTACGGAGCTGCTATGGGGGCCCGGTCGGCACCGAGAACGTCGGCGTCTGCCGGGCCGGAAGCCAGATCTGCCACGAGGACGGGAACGGCTACGAGGCCTGCACGGGCGAAGTTCTTCCCAGCGCTGAGACGTGCCTCGACCCCGCGGACCACGACTGCGACGGCGAAGCCGCGGCCTGCACGGGGGAGCCGTGGTGGAGCGCGCGGCACGCATCGCTCACGGGATACGCCAAGGCTCGCGCGGTGGCGGTGGCGGGCGACGGTGATGTCATCGTGGCGGGACAGGCCGCGGGCGATCTCGACCTCGGCGACGGCATCTCGGTGGGAGAGTC
>CAZYSW010000394.1:0-5797 GCA_964650105.1 uncultured Nannocystaceae bacterium | reverse complement strand
CCGTAGGTGTACCTACGATGCCGTTCTTGGCGGAGGCGCACAGGAATCGAACCTGAAGGACGCACGCCGGGAAACCCCAACAACCGCGGGTGCTTGGCACACAACCCAGCGTGATCCTTCAGGTTCGCGATTCCGTACGGTCCCATCCCATTCCGTGCAGTTCCCCCTGGGCGCACCCCGCGGTGCGACCACCGGTGTGACCAGAGCCGAGGCGAGTGTCGGCATCGTCCACGTGCAGGCCTTGCGGTCTCCCTCCTACAGTCGGGTGCCTCGTCGCGGCGCCAGGTGTCAAACACGGCCGCTCGCTCTTGCGTTGGCGGAACCTGTGTCCCAATCGGACACGAGCGTGGTGGAATCAAGCCATCGGACGAACCTACACAGGTAGGCAGCTCACGACCTTGGTGTCGGTCGTGGTCGCTCCGCGCTCGTCGCGAGCGATGGCCTTGAAGATCGTCGGAGGGGCCCAGAACTGGACCTGACTCGTGCCGGGTGCGATCAGCGTGTCGTCGAGCATCCACCTGACGCCTTCGAGGTCGGAATCGGGGTCACTCGAATTGGCCGTCAGCGTGATCGTAGCCGGGCACAGGTACTGGTCGGAGACGGTGACCCCGACACTCGGCGGCGACTCCAGCGTGGCCGAGGACTCGAGGTCGAACCACACTTGAACGTCCGCGACCTCCCCGTTGCACGGCAGACTGAACTCCAGGACGAACCCGTCGGTCAACCCGTCGATCTCCACGAGGTTGCTCCTTGCCTCCAGGTACAAGGCATGCTCCGTGGATGAGACTGTGCGATAATGAAGCCCGTCGATGATGAGATCCGCATCGAGGAGAAGCGCACCCCGGGGTAGCCCGATCGAGCTCGTGTCCTCCTGCTGAATTCCAAACGCCGGCTGCACGAGCTGAATGCTGAGCGCTTCGATCTCGTGCGCGACCTGCTGGCTGTCGCACTCGAGCTCCAGCTCGAGGGACTCGGTCAGATCCAACTCGAACGACCCGACGTAGAACGGGCACGGATCGTCGTCGTTGCCCGCTGCACAGAAGGAGTAGCCCATCAGCCCGACCAGGTCGGCTTCCGCGGTCGCGGTGGCGTACGAGGAATCGGCCTTCATGGCGCCTTCGAGGCTCACGACCCACTCCTCGCCGCGGCCAAGCGGGGCGGATGCGGTCGTCGCTCGGTCACCGGGGCGTGCGGCGCACAGATCCTCGTCGAATTGCTCGCAGCAATCGGTGCGGAGGTCGCAGGCGAGGGATTCCCTCGTGAACAGCCCGCTCCCATCCGCATCCGCATTCGGGATCCGTGCGCGGACCGGAATCGCCGGTGTTTCGCGCAGAGTGGGCGTCTCGAAGTTCGCCGCCTCGCACTCCGCCTCGACGTTCGGATTGTCCGACCACTCGAGCTCGCAGGCCGCCACGCAGCGCGCCTTGATGTCGTCGATCTCGTCCTGTGTGGGGTTCTGCGGATCCTGGATCCATCCCTTTGGAATGTTCGCGACCCATCCGGGGAACGTCCCACTCTGGCCGTCATCCACTTCCGGGAGGTCGACCGGATTCTCGTCCACGTCGCCGGGATCGCAGCCGTTCCATTGGGGTGCATCGCTGCACGAAGTCTCTGTGACGTCGAGCGACGACTTGGCCTCGCAGTTCCACCCTGAGCCCGGCGAATCGGGACAGGGCTCCGGGGGGTCTTCCTGCGAGCACGTGGCGATCGTGGAAGCGCCAGCGGGGTCACGCGTCAGCTCGATCGAGTCTACGATCGCGGTGTGCTCCATCGAGGGATTGTCGAAGTGCAGCAGAATCGCCTTGGCCGCGCCGATCGAGACCATGCCCTCTTCGCACAGCCGCGCCAACGGAACGCGGACCGTCTGTGCAAACTGCGCGGAATGGCAACTGCTGAGCTGCCGCTGATCCGACTCCACGAAGGTCCCGAGCGAGATGACGTGCTCACCCATGCCGTCATCATCTTCGAGCTCCGCTGTCACCGTGAACTCGTCGGGCGCATAGCCCGAGTCACACCCCGTTGCGTCCTCGACGTAGTTCCCGATCCGCAGGCTGATATGGGTGTACGCCGACAGATCCGCGGTCGCTCCGCCTTCGTCGTTCTCCGGAACGAGGGACCATCGGATCGTCGCTGGCCCGTGGCTCCCACCGAAGCGGACCAGCATCCCGTTGCCCTCGTGTGCGACGAAGTTCGGTAGCGCGAAGGTCGAGATCGCTGGCTCGCACGCATCCGGCACGCCGCTCGCGCTGGAGCCCGCGTTGAGAGCGGCGTGTCCGTCGACGCATACACACGGGCCACTCTGCTGGACGGGATCTCCTCCGGGACCCCGTGTCACGGTGACGAGACCTTCGCTCGACGAGGTCCCAAGATCGGGCCCTTGAGTATCGTAGCGCTCGCATGCATCGCTGCTGTGATCGAGGGAGTCGACGATCCAACGACGAGCACCGGGGACGTCCTCGCCTTGGCCGAAATCAGCACGAATCAACGGACGCCCCATGCCGACGAGCTCGAGATCGGGATCGGGGTCGGTACAGATCGCCGGCGCCGGGTTCCCGGAGCATCCCGTGTAGTACACCTCGGTCTGCGCAGTGTTCCACTCGCCGGGATCCGAGATCGGCAGGTTGTCGAACGCGCAATCATCGACGTCGACATCGACGAGATCCATGAAATGCCGTCGTGCTTCGTCGTCGCCGAGCATCTGCCACTTGGCGAACTCGAGCGCGTAGAAGGGCGCGATCGGACCCTCACCGAAGCTCGTGCCGCCCCAGGACCCGTGTCCCTTTCCGTGCACCATCAACACGACCTCGTCGAACGCATCGGCCGCTCCCGCCGCGACCGCGTCCGCCTCCGAGAAACGATTGTCGTACGCCATCACGCCCTTCGTTTTCGTGTCCTCGTCCGTCGTGCCGAGGATCGAGAGGAAGGGTGGAGCATCTCGGTGCGTGATCGGATCGATCTCGGTCTCACCCGTCACTCCGAACGACTGCGCGAACGTGACGAGCCCGCAGTGCTCCCACTCGTCCAGGCTCGAGCTCGACGGAAGGTTCGTACCCGCCAGAAGGTCTTCGGTCAGGAGGTAGGCTCCTCCACCGCTCCTCGAGTGGCCTGCCACGAGGGCGTACTCGCTGAGCCTCCATGCCTCATCGTACTCGTCGCGCGCCCAGAGCATCGTGCAGGCCAGCGCGGCGCGGCGATGGCCCGAGCTCATGTTGAGATTGTCGGGCTGGATTCCGAAGACCACGAAGCCCGCTTCCACGAGCTTGCGGAACAGGTCCGCGTACCGGTGGTCGCTTTCCTCGGTCCCATCATCGAACACGAGGTGGTACGCAGAACCGTTGGCGGGTCCAAAGAACACCACCGGCCGCTCGTCGAGCCCCTGCGGCCACTCCCCGGTCTGCTCGTCCTGCGGATGGTAGACGAACACCTTGAACGTTGCCTCGTCGTCGAGGGCCAGGTCGTTCGGGCCAGCCTCCTCGTCGTAGATGCCCTCGAAGTCGCAGTCGAGATCTGGTGTGAACTGCCGGTAGTCGTCGGGATGGTCCTCGTACGGAAGCTCGACGAGGTCGTAGGCGCCGAGCATCCCTTCGTAGCCGCACGGGAGTGCCTCTCCCCCGCCGTCGCCATCGCCGGCACCGCTCTCGCCACCAGCGTCCGAGAAGGTGTCCTCTCCACCGGTCGTCGGGTCGCCCGTGTCCTGACCGGTCGTGATCGTAGTCGTAACCGGTGGGTAGCCGGTCGTGCCGAGGTCGATGTCGTCTCCGCATGCGACGCAGGCGAGACCGGCGATGAACACGTAGCGCGTGCTGAATCGTGGGGTCGAACGCTTGCGGATCATCATGCCGAGTTCCTCAGGGTTTCGAGAGCATCAGGTATCGGAACGAGTACTTCTGCGGCAATCGGTTGGTCGCGATGTAATCGTCCACGCCGTCCCCGTTGACGTCGCCCAAGAAGGTGTTCTGTCTTGTGGTCCATCCGTCCTCGGGCGACCGCACGAAGGCCCCGACCGAGATGGGGCCGGGCGACAAGTCGGGCGGGAGCACCCATGTCGCGCCGGCTGCCTTGGCGACCCACTCCTCGACCAGGTCTGCCGGGCCGCGAAGCTTGTGCTCCTCGGGCAGCGGCGAGTCGAACGTCAGGATCTTGCCTTCGTCGAACGTCCCGTCGCCATGCCCTCGCATGACGGCGACGTGCCAACCGCCCGTGTCGGGATAGCCGATCACGACCAAGTCGAGACGCCCGTCGCCGTCGAGGTCGCGCGCCCATCGGGGCGAATTGTCGTCGGTGATGAGGCCCGCGGGTAACCAACCCGCGAGTTGGACTTGGCCGCCCACCGGGTCGGCCAAGAACACCCCGACCACGTACCACGAAGGGTCGTACGTCGGCGGGTAGGGGTCGCACCCCGTCGCCGAGTCGAAGATCGCCACGTCTTCATGGCCATCTTCATTGAAATCTCCGTACGCGAAGGTCCACAGCAGGCCGCACGCCCCAAACGGAAAGGGCTCGTGTACCGTCTGCCACTCGCCGTTTACGCGCTTGCGGACCACCAGCTCGTTGGGCGGGTTGCTCTGGCCGATGTGGGCGAACTTCCGAGAGACCAGCACCTCCAGCTCGCCGTCCCCGTCCTCGTCGATGGGGACCGCGAAGCCGTCGGCCACCGGACCATACTTGTCGTACTCCGCCCACGTGTGGGCCCAAAAGTGCGGGCCGAGACTTCCAGCCTCATTCGGATGCACGAGAATCGGGCTCCCGCCAGCGTCGCCCGTCGAGGTCATGAGCCGAGCGAAATCGGGGACGCCGTCGCCCGTCCAGTCCCAACGGCCATAAACCCAATCGAAGCTGCCGGTCCCTCCGATGGTCTCGACGGGATCGCTCAGTTGGAGCGCCCCATCCTCCCAACGGAGGAGCCGAACCGACTTGGGGACTCCACCGTCCACGACGATCTCCGTCCGTCCGTCACCGTCGAGGTCGAAGCCGTGGTACTCCACGCTGCCACCCACCGCCTCGGGCACCCAGTCCAGCGAGATCGGCACGAAGCAGTTGTACTGGCCCGGCACGATCACCCCATCGCCGCAGCCCTCGGGCAACTCGAACGGCGGTGGAGGCAGGACCGGCGGATCGTCGCCGGTGTCGGACGTCGATGCGAGCTCGGTCCCCGAGCCGGTCGTGCTCGACGTCGTCGCGACCGCGGTGTCAGTCGCGTCGGGCAAGCCAGAGTTGAACACCGGCGTATCGGGACCCGCACATCCCACGTACGCGAACATGACAAGCCCCGCGCACGCGCGTGAATAGATCCCAATGGTTTCCTGCGACATCATCGAACCGAGCACGCCTACGACCCCATCGTGACACGCGGGCTTGCGGCCGTGCAAGCGCGAAGCACCCCTGGACGCGCGCTCGTGTTTCGAATGCCCGCTCTCACCAGGCGCCGCACGTGCAGGCTCGCCCACGTGACACGCCGCTGGAGAACGGCGTTCTCTCGTTCAGCCAACCGCCAGCGAACCCCCGGGACGACAGCGACCGGTGCTCTGGTACGAACGGGTCACGAGGTACCGACGCTCGCTGCGACACGCGCAGCCGTGCGCGGCGACGCCGCGACCCGTTCGGACTGATCGTACGCACCTTCGTCCTCGCGCAGGCTCGCCTCGGTCGCCAGGATCGCGGCCACCAGAGGAGGCCAACCGAGCGCGTCGGCACGATCGCGCAGGGCGGCGATGGCTGCGAGCCCTTCCTCGAAGCGATCGGCACGCTCGAGCACGGCCACATGCGACAGCACCTCGCGGATCCCACGGATTTCCTC
>CAZYSW010000393.1:384-5813 GCA_964650105.1 uncultured Nannocystaceae bacterium | reverse complement strand
GGGCAGAACGACGATCGCGACCCCCAGCCCGCCACTGACGATGCGAAGCAACCACGCGCCGTCGGTCTCGGTGACGGGGAGCGCCATCCTCAGGTACTCGTCGTGCGCGGCCAGGCTCACCAGGGCGGCGAAGACGACCACGCTCCAGTGCGTGGGATCGAGGAAGATCGCCAGGAGAAGCGCCGGCACGAGCACCGCGGCGGTGGCGAGCCGCTTGGCAAGATCCCCCACGCGGTCCGCTCCTCAGTCCAGCCCCGCGGCGGTCTTGTCCTTGCTCGGCTCGGCCGCTGGCCGCGCAATCTGCTCGGAGGTGAGCCCGAAGCGACGCTCGCGTCGCGCGAAGTCCCACAGCGCCGCCATGAGGTCCTCGCGCCCGAAGTCCGGCCACAGCTTCTCGGTGAAGTGCAGCTCGGCGTAGGCGGTCTCCCACAGAAAGAAGTTGGAGATGCGGTGCTCCCCGCTGGTCCGGATGAGCAGATCGAGCGGCGGAAGCAGCCGCGCCGACTCCAAGTAGGACTCGATGGTCTCGACCGTGATGGTCTGCGGATCGAGCGTCCCCGCGACGGCGGCCTCGCACATCTCCCGCGCGGCCTTGGTGATCATCTCCCGTCCGCCGTAGCTGAGCGCCAGGCACAGGATCATGCCCTCGTTGGCAGCCGACGCCGCCATCAGGTCGAACAGGGGTTCGCGCACGTAGGGCGGCAATCGCTCCGGCTGCCCCACGGTGACCAGGCGGATCCCGTTGTCGAGGATCTCGCTCCGCTCGTGGATGAGGTAGCGGCGCAGGAGCTCCATCAGGTGAAAGACTTCTTCGGGGGGGCGGTCCCAGTTCTGCTGGGAGAACGCGAACAACGTCAGCGCCTCGATCCCGACCTTGCGCGTCGCTCGCACGACCGTGCGCACCGAGTCCGCGCCGCGCTCGTGCCCCTCTTCCCTGCGCAGCCCCTGGGCCCGTGCCCAGCGTCCGTTGCCGTCCATGATGATCCCGACGTGCCGCGGCAGGACCGGCGGCGGCTGGAGGTCTGGGGCGCTACCGCCCGCGGAGCCGGGTTGTGACATGGTAGGCAAGCGGGATACCACGCTCGTGGAGAGGGGGAAAGGCCCGGAAACCCGAGTCGTGCGGCGCCGAAGGGCCGTGGCTCGGTCCTGTCCGGGGCAGGGCCGCGCCTTCGGGCGCGCCGACCACCTCGCGATGCACCATGCTCGCGCGCGCATCTTGCCTCGCGGGATCCGGGCGTCACGGGGGGCGAACGGTGCCCCCTCGAACGTGCGTGTCGCGTGCCGCATTCCGCGGGTGCGCTTCACGCTGCACGATTCTTCGCACCGGTTGCCGACGCCCGCCCGCGGCGCTCGACCGAGGTGGCATAATGGCTTGGACCACCCGGTTCCGCACCGGTCGCACCCGCGAATCGCGACCGGGTCGGCAGTGTGTGCTTGCCGCCGATTCCGGGGCGGCATACTCTCCGACTCCGCGGCGTCACCACGCGAACGAAAAGGCCGGATGGGGTACAAAGGATGAGCAGCACCGAGGAAGTCGACGTGTATCTGATCAGGAGCGGCCTGCCTTACGAGCCGGTCGCCAACGGCACATGGGTGGTTCACCCGGAGAGTGCGCACCACGCACAAATCGCGGTCAAGATCGAGGAGCCCATCGTGCTGTTCTCGATCCAGATCTTCGAGCTCGGTCCGGACACCAAGGATCGGGAGAAGCTGTTTCGCCTCCTGCTCGAGCTCAACTCGGAGCTCATCCACGCCTCCTACTCTCTCCAGGGCAATCAGGTCGTGCTCTCGGGCGCGCAGCAACTGGAGAACCTCGACTTCAACGAGTTCCAAGCCGTGGTGGACGACATGTGCATGGCGCTCGACAACCATTTCGACAAGATTGCACCGTGGGTCTCCTTGCCCGAGCGCAAGGCGGCCGGCGCCGAGGGGAGCGCATAAGGCATGGGACTCTTTTCACGGCTGGGCACCCTGATCCGCTCGAACATCAACGAGCTCATCAACAAGGCCGAGGACCCCGAGAAGATGCTCAATCAGGTCCTCGTCGACATGAAGGCGCAGCTCGTCGAGGCCAAGAAGCAGGTGGCCGTCGCGATCGCGGACGAGAAGCGCCTCAAGAAGCAGTACGAGCAGGAAGCTCTCAAGGCCCAGGAATGGGAGCGCAAGGCGATGCTCGCGGTGAAGGCGGGCGACGACAACCTGGCGCGCGCCGCTTTGGCCCGCAAGGCCGAGCATGACGAGGTGGCCGAGACCCTGCGTCAACAGTGGGACGCGCAGAAGCAGTCGGTCGAGCAGCTCAAGACGGCGCTGCGGGGCCTCGACAACAAGATCGAGGAGGCCAAGCGCAAGCGGAACATCCTGGTCTCGCGCCAGAAGCGGGCCGAGGCGCAGCGGACGATCAACGAGACGCTGTCGAACATCAACTCGACGTCCGCGTTCGACACGTTCGAGCGCATGTCCGAGCGCGTGACGCAGCTCGAGGCCGAGGCCGAGGCGACCGCCGAGCTCGGTGGAGCGCTGCCGGAAGCCTCGCTCGAGTCCCAGTTCAAGGCCCTGGAGGCCGGCAGCGGCGTGGACGCCGAGCTGGCCGCCCTCAAGAAGAAGATGGCGCTGCAAGCCGCCGAGGAGGAGCGCAAGGCCCTCGGTGGCGAGGTCCAGCCGCCCAAGGCCGAGGCCCCGACCGACGAGGAGGTCGAGGACGCCACCAAGGCCGCCGAGATCGATTCGCAGCTCGAAGAGCTGAAAAAGAAGCTGTCGGCGACCTGATCACGACGCCGGGACGTCCCCTGCCGACGTGACGCGTCCAGGGGACGGGCCCGACCGAAGGCGGCCGCGAAGGGATCGTTGCGGCCGCTTGGCCGGGGACGGGGACGAACGCGTCGCCTCGACGGTGAGGACCGCGGGGCGGTCGCCCCTCGTGTTCCCTTCGATCCCTCGCTAATTGCCGCCGCAGCCCGAATCGCCGTCGCCGTCACCCATCCAGGCTTCGCCGGCCCAGCCCGGGGAGTGCGGGTTGCCGGCCTCGGCGCGGTCGAGGTTCGCCACCTGGGGGACGCTGTCGTCGACGACCAGGGCGCCGGACGCATCGACCCTCACCATGTCGCGCGAGACCTCGAGCAAGCCGCGATCGAACGTATGGGCCGTATCCCCGGTGGTGAGGATCTTTCCCGACGTGTGCAGGACCTTCACCCACGGGGCGTTCCAGTGGCCTTCGAGGATCTCGCCGAGGGCGACCCAGTGAAAGAGGTCCTCGTAGGGCGAAAACAGGTAGTCGTTGAACGGATTGTCGTAGGCGCCGGTTCGTTCGAACTCCGGCAGCGGGCAGTAGGTCGCACCGCGGAACGCCGCCTCGAAGCCCAGATGGCGAAACCGACCGACCTGTCGGTTCCCCAACGAAATGACCCGCATCTCGGCCCGGGTGGACGACGGTCGGGAGCCGGGCAGGCGCAAGACGATCGCGTCGCGCAGGGCGTCGACGACCGACTCGAAGCTCTGGCGCATGGCCACCAACCGACTGCCGTCGCGGATCCACGCCCGCGTCCGGTGGGCGTACTCGCGCGGGCCCTCGGTGCGCCGGACCATGAGGTCCTCGATGCGCCCGGCCAGACGCACGACCGGGGCCGCCCGCGCGTTCTTCCCCGTCCGGGATCGACGCGCTCGGTGCTCGGCGAGCACGTGGAGGCCCTCCCGGCGGTGGGACAAGGAGATCCGAAACACCGAAAAGCCGTCCTTCAGCGCGCCCCAGCGGGTCACCCCCTCGAGCGCATCGCGGATGTCGTTCATCCGGTTCTCGACGTCCACGTACACGCTCCGACCGTCGACGACGACACTCAGCACGTCGTCGAACCCGGCCTCTGCGAAGGCCTGCAAAAATCCGTGGAGCTGGGTGAGACCGTCGAGCAGCTCGTTGCGGACGTCCTCCTCGTCGCCGCGACGATCCATCAGCCGGTCGACGAGCTGCGAGATGGTGCTCGGCGGCGAAAGCGAGGCATCGGGCAACTCGACCGTGACCTCGGCGTGCAACACGACCCGTTCAGCTTAGCCCGAAACGCCCGTTCGGTCATCGTCGCGCACCGCCGAGAGCAGCGCGTCGATGCTACCTCGTGTGATCGGGTGGTACCCGGCACGCGCGACGGCGTAGATGCGTCGGGCGTCTGCTTCTCGTCCGGCTCTCAACAACGCCTGGTACAGCGGCATCAGGAACTTTCGACGACCGACCTGCTCGAGGAACTGCTCGAGCCGCGCATCGATCGCACGATAGTTGCGTTCGATGCCCTGCTCGAGCCACTCGGCCAGGATCTCGGCGTTGCTCGACTGCGTGAGACCGAATTTCTCGTCGAGCGCCCGCAAAGACTCCGCCGGCAGGTCCACGGGGAGCGCACGCAAGAAATGGAGCCACTCGTGGGGCGTCCAGCGCTCGGTCCGTAGCGACTCCAGCGGCAGCTCTCCTCGCGCGAAGGCCTCGACGGAGCGATCGATGGCCGCGAAGGCATCGGAGGCGAACACCGGCGCGTCGGGCGGGATCCCCGAGCCGTGCACCCACGCCTTCACGTCGGGGGCGCGACGACCGGGCAGCAGCGGCCGGGACAGGAGGTGCTCGGCGAGGAAGGCCTCGAACGTACGCGTGGTCACGCTGCCGAACGCATGGGTCTCGAACCACCGTTGCAGGAACCGATCGAAGACCTCGCGTCCGTAGGCCGCTTCGAGCGCGGAAAGAAACAGCGCCCCCTTCTCGTAGGCCACGTCGGTCAGCGCGGTGTCGGGGTCGCGGCCCGCGAGGTCGAGCGCCAAACGTTCGTCGTCTTCGTCGACGGCCTGAAGCTCCTCTTCGAGGTCCTGACGACCGAGCATGGCCTCCATCGTCGCGCGGTCCTTGCCGTACAGCGCTTCCACGATGCGGCGCTCGATGTAGACCGTGAACCCCTCGTTGAGCCACAGGTGCTCCCAACTGGCGTTGGTGACGAGGTTGCCCGACCAGGAGTGCGCGAGCTCGTGGGCGACGAGGGCGACCAGCGATCGATCGCCGGCGAGAATGGTGGGGGTCGCGAAGGTGAGGCGCGGGTTCTCCATGCCTCCGAACGGAAAGGCAGGGGGGAGCACCAGGATGTCGTAGCGGCCCCAGCGGTCCGGCCCGTACAGGGATTCGGCGACCTCCATCATCCGTTCGACGTCGGCGAACTCCGACGCGGCCGCCTCGACGATCGGCGTTTCCGCCCACACGCCCGATCGCTCGCCCAACGCGCGGAACTCGACCTGCCCCACGGCGAGGGCCACCAGGTAGGCCGGCACGGGCTGGCGCATGCGGAAGGTGAAGCGCCCGGCCTCGCCGTCGAGCCTCTCGGCCGCCATGAGGGCCACGAGATCGGGCGGCACGGTGAGCTCGGCGTCGTAGGTGAAGCGCACCCCCGGCGAGTCCTGACACGGAAACC
>CAZYSW010000393.1:0-374 GCA_964650105.1 uncultured Nannocystaceae bacterium | reverse complement strand
GGGCGTGGATCGCCTGCGACTGGCTGTACAGGAAGGGCCGTCGTCCACCCGCGGTCTGCGGCGGCTCGAGCCACTGCAGGCCCGAAGCGGTCGGGCGCGTGCGATGCTCGACGCGGACGAGCTCCGCGTCGGCGGGTAGCACCACCTGCAGGCTGCTGCCGAGGATGGGATCGGGATCGCCCACCGACCACGGCGTGGGCGCGAAGTGGTCGTCGGGCAAGGTCCACAGCGGGGTGTCGTCGTCCACGGCTCGCCCCGCGGAGACCTCGACCACCTCGAGATCCCGGATGTCGAGGCGCAGCGGGGCCTCCGGATCGCGCCGGTCGACGCGAAAGGTCGAGGTGCCCTCCAGCACGCGCCGCTCGAAGTCCACC
>CAZYSW010000392.1:0-5818 GCA_964650105.1 uncultured Nannocystaceae bacterium | reverse complement strand
GAACTCCGGCAGCGGAACCACCAGGGGCGGAAAGCCCTCGATGTTCAAAATGATGAGCCGGTTCGAGATGATTCCGCTGCCCTGGTAGGTTTGGCCGTCGTACTCCACCTCGACGCGACCGTCCCGAACCGAGACGGGCACCTGCAACGACTGGGCAACATCGTCGCCCGCGATTCGGGCGCGGATTCTGGCTCGGTCCATGCCCGTCACCGCGAGCTGCCGCTCATCGAGCAGCCTGTCCCGGTCGATCTGAAGTCCGAAGACCTCCAGTCGAACCTGGCGCAGCGTGACCCCGCTCGAGTGCAGTTGTCCGACCGCGACTCGCAGGCGCTCGACCCGGCCGTTCCACAGCAGCTTGCCCGAAAGGGAACGATTCGATCGTCACGGAAGGATCGCGGGCCTGCGGCAACGCATCTTGCAGTCGTGCCGTAGCCTCCCGCTCGACGATCTCGCGAAGACGTGCATCGACATACCAGAGCGCCACGGTGAGGACCGCCAGCAGGGTCAGCAGTGCCGCGATGACCCGCTTCACGTCTTTCTCCCTCGCTGACACCGCTGGGTCACGAAGCTACCGACGCTGCCGTTCATTGGAACGAGGCCATCTTGCCACGGCCACACGATTCATGGCGAACGAGCACCATCTTCGTGCATCGCCCCGGTCGCCGGACGCGAGTGTGACAGGCGAGCCGACATGACGCGTCGCCATCGGTGGTGTGTCCGGCGCTGGCCCGACCTCAGGGTGGATTCGAGTGGGCAAGCCACTTGCACCCTCAGCGAGCATGACATCGAAGACACACCTCTTTCCCCAGGCGGTGCTGGTCGCGGCCGGCGCCCTGGCCTTGGGTGCGTGCATGAACGGCAACGGTGGCGACGCTCGCTCCCCCATGGAGGGGACTCAGCAGCCGTCGCAACAGCAGATGCAGTCTGCGCAACAGGAGCTGAGCCAAGGCGAGATCATCGCAACCGGAGTCGCGATCGACGAGGGGGAGCTGGCTCTGATCGAGTCGGTTCGCGGCAAGATCGACAACCTGAAGGTCCAGGATCTGGTGAACACCATCGAGCGAGATCACCAACGTTCCCTGCAGGAGTATCAGACGCTGGCTTCTCGGATGCAGGTTCAGCCCGAGAAGGGCGAGCTGGCCCGAAAGCTCGACCAGCAAGTCGAGGACGCCAAGCAGCGGCCACGCCAGGCGCAGGGCCAGGAGCTCGCCCGCGAGTACGTACAGATCACCGTCGACATCCACGACCAGGCCCTGCGGGCGATCCAGGACCAGCTGATGACCGCCACCGATGATCCGCAGCTGCGCAACCGACTGCAGACCCAGGCCGATATCGTGCGCCAGCATCTCAACCAGGCCCAGCAGCTTCGCGACCGCATGGAACCCACCGCCTGAGCCTCCGGCCTGAAGAGACCTGCCGAGACACCGATAGCAGGCCGCTCCCCGTTCGGCCCGGAGTCCTTGGAACGACTCGCAGGCCTGTCAGACCGGGGATCATCGCTGGTATGAACCGAACATGAAGCGTTGGCTCGGTGCCGTCGTGCTCGTGATCCTGGGCTTGTGCCTGGGCCTGTGGTGGTGGTCTCAGCCACGGATTGCACAGCCCAGCTCCACGCCGTCGTCGCGCTTGGCCGACGAAGTGCTCGGCCGGGCTTCGGGCGCATCCGACCACGATGAGGCCGATCCGAGTCGCAAGCCGACATCGCGAGTCACCCACAAGCGCAAGGTGTCGGCGGCCGAACGAGATGAGCTCCACCGCCAGATCCTCGCTTCGCCATCGAGCGCACCCCGAACCTGGGTCGATACGTGGAGATCGAGTTCACCGTGGTGGCCGACGAGGACATCGGCGGCCTGGTCGAGTCGACGCAGATGGGTGCGCGCAACGAGGCGGTCGGCGGCGAGGACTGCTACGAGCGTAGCGGGCGCAACCGCCCGCCGGTGCGTCCCGCGATTCGCCCACTCGGAGCCCATGCGTAGGGCTTATGACGGCTTCTCATGTTCGGTAGGAGCGACGCTGGCGTTTCGGTCGAACCGAAAAGAGTGGAGGGGGGCAGGCCGAGCGCCGCGGATCGATCGTGGAGCAAATATCGCCTGAGGCCGCCGTCCCCGCAGTGCCGGCGCATCTGGATGCGCAGCTACGTCGTGGCCGCGCTGGTGCTGGCCTACGCCGCTTCGTTCGGTGTGCTGCGCGGTTGGATCGGCAATCCCGCCTTTCTGCTCGGGCTCGGCATCTGTGTTTTGGCTGGGGCCTGTCTGGGGCTCCGAGGTGCGCTGGTCGTGATCGTCGCGATCGTGTTCATCGATCGCAGCTACGCCATGCGTCTCCCCCCGAGCCCCGAGGTCGGACTCACGGCGGGCGTCATCGCGTTGCTCGTGAAGCTCGTGCTCGCCGGAGGGCTCGGGTTGATCGTGGACATGCGGGCCCTACGCGCTGCCCTGCGCCGGGAGACGGAAGCCCGCGAGCGCAACGAAGAGTCTCTGCGGCACAGCGAGGGCGTGCAGAGCGCGCTCTTGGAGAGCGTCGGTGAGGGGGTGGGGTTGTTCGACGCGCAGGGCCGAGTCGTCTTCGCAAACCAGGCTCTCGTCGAGAGGAGCTTTGCACCACCACGTTCTCCGAGCTGCTCACCGAAGAGAGCCAGCGCATGCTCACGGCCACGACGCCGACCACCGGGGAGCGCCGTTCCTACGAGGTCGCTCTCAGGCGGAGCGCGGACACCCTCTTACTCGTCACCGAGACGCGTTTCGAGCCGAGCGGCTCGTATGACGGGCTCACCCTGCGCATGGTGCGGGATCTCACCGAACGCGTGGTGGCCGAGCGCCGTCAGCGCGATATGGAGCGGGCGCTGCAGCGCACCCAGGCTTTGCAGTGCTTGGCGGTCCTGGCCGGCGGGGTCGCCCACGACTTCAACAATCTCCTTTGCGGGGTCGTCGGCAACGCAGAGATCGCGCTGCGCAAGGTTCCGGAGGACGCGCCTCCCCTGGTCTCGCGTTGCCTTCGGGAGATCCTCACCTTTTCGGACGAAGCCGCCCAACTCAGCAAGCAGATGCTGGCCTATGCCGGGCGCCGGAGCCTCGCGATGCGTGCTTTGGAGATCAACGACGAGGTCTCGGCGACGCTTCGCTTGCTGCACGCCACGGTCAAGTCCAAGGCTCACCTGGTGCTCGAGCTCGGTGATGAGTTGCCGCTCGTCGGTGCCGATCGTGTCCAGCTGCGCCAGGTCGTGACGAACCTCGTCCTGAACGCGCTGGACGCGATGGAGGGAAAGCGCGGCACGCTGACCCTGCGCAGCGAATCCGTTCTGCTCGAAGCCCCGCAGAACGAGGCGTACGGGGTCCATGCGGGCCTCTACGTGAAAGTGACGGTGAGCGATACGGGCGAGGGAGTTTCTCCGGAAGCGCGCGAGCGCCTGTTCGAGCCGTTCTTCTCGACCAAGGGGGCTGGGCGCGGCATGGGGCTCGCCGCCGCCGCGGGCATCGTCCAGGCGCACGGCGGTTGGCTCGGCATCGACGAGACGTCACCGGAAAGGACGAGCTTTGGTCTGCTCCTTCCCGTCGCCTCCGAATCCCTTCGTCGCCGGTCGAGCAATCCAGCCGCGCTCGAGTCGCCGGTCCCGACGCGCAGCATCCTCCTGATCGACGACGAGCCCGCCGTGCGGCTCGTGACGGGAAGGGTGCTGAGCGAGCTCGGCCACCAGGTCATCACTGCCGATAGCGGCCAACGAGGCCTCGAAGTCCTCGAGCGGGAGCCGAACGTCACCGATCTGGTCGTCCTCGACCTGACCATGCCTGACGAATCCGCCGAACAGACCCTCGAACGCATCCACGCTCTGCGCAGCGACCTCCACGTAGTCATCACCAGCGGCTTTCAAGCAGAAGACGCGTCGCACCTGCTCCAGCGCCCGAACGTCATCGGTTTTTTGGACAAACCGCACACCATCACCAACCTGGAGATGGTGCTCGCCGCAGTGGCGCAAGATGCGTCGAGCCGGCAGGTGGTGGCGGCTTCGGGGTAGGCGCAGACCGACAAGAGGCCGCTGTAGTGGCGCCAAATCGAACCCATGTCGAAGTGGAGACCCAGCCGATTTCCAAGGGGCGTGCGCTTGTCCAACACGAAGGAACCGTGCCCGCTGTCCTTCGAGCAGTAGCGGTAGCCGCGCGGTTTGAGGACTTGGAGGAGCGCTGGTTTATGGGAGCGCCTCAACGGGCTGAACTGCACTCCGGTTCCCTCGACCGGCAGCGTGTGAGGCAAGGACAAATGGTGCATCTCCGAGTGGACTCGCGTGCGCCATTCCGCTCTGCGCTCGGCAAGCTTGCTGCTCACGAGCGCACGGGTTGCGGCTTCTTCCTCGTCGAGCTCGAACAAGAGGTCCGTGCGTGGTTTGCCAAAGGCGCGAAGTCGCTCGGCCGCTGCGCTCGGCATCGGGGGGAAGACGGGTGTCGAAGGTCGCGGCATCCCCGATCAGGACGACGGCGCGAACGTAAGCCTTGTAACCCGAAGTCCACCAGCTTTCGCGGAAGGAAAGGTGGTCCATCATCAGGTTTTCGAAGCCATACCGCTCGGCGGTTGGGAGCACGGGCGGCGAAGCCGACTCTCGGAGCCACGGCAGCGCCGTCAGGAACAAGATTTCCGTTCCATGGAGGGGGAACGAGCGCGGGATGCCGCGCACCAGGGCGAGGAGGTCCTCTGCCGGGATCGGGGAGCAGTGTACTCGGGGCGGGGTACAGTCAAGGGCGTGCCTACTGCGCGCTTGCGGTGGCCATGCTCGTTCTTGCGCCGCGGGGGCGATTCGCAAGAAACGTCAAGCAGGGGTGCCGGCTTTGGTCGTAGGCTTGGTCTCGTGAAGCAGGAAACGCAGTCCTTTTACGAAACGGCCGTGCGCCGGGCAGTCCGGCGCATGGTCAGCGGTGTCGATTCAGCCTTGGAGCTGGAGCAGCTTGCACGGGAAGCGGCCCTCTCGCCCCTGTATTTCCACCGGGTGTTTCGGGGGATGGTGGGCGAGACGCCCCTTCAGCTCCACCGCCGACTGCGCCTCGAACGGGCCGCCTGGACTCTGCTCCACGAAACGCTCCCGGTGACGCGCATCGCGTTCGAGGCTGGCTACGAGTCCCACGAGGCCTTCACGCGCGTGTTCCGCGCTCACTACGGCTGCTCACCTTCCGAGTTTCGAGCCATGGGTCGCAGCGCTTCGGGTGTGTGTGCTCGGTCTCCCCAGGTCGAGCTCGCGGCGCCTTCGGGAATTCACTTCAACCAGACTCATGACCTAACGGTCCTGCAAGGAGAAACCAGCATGCAAGTGGAAATCGTCGATCGTCCCGAACTCCGAGTTGCCACCGTGATCCATCGTGGCCCCTATCACCGCATCTCCGAGGCCTTTGCTCGGCTCGGATCGCTGGCTGGGCCCGCTGGTTTGATCCGGGAACGCCCCACGATGCTCGCCGTCTATTACGATGATCCGGAGATCACCCCCGAAGCGGACCTGCGTTCGGATGCGGGTCTCGTCGTCCCGAACGACGCGCAGCTCCCCGAGGGGCTCACCGAGACACGGCTCGCGGCTGGACGCTACGCCCGGGCCCTGCACATCGGCCCCTACGAGAACCTCGGCGACACGTGGAGTCGCTTCATGGGGCAGTGGCTTCCCCAGAGCGGGCATCGCCTCGGAGCCGGTGCATCTTACGAAATTTACCACAATACCCCCGCAGACACGCCGCCGGACCAGCTGCGGACGGAGCTCTATTTGCCGCTTGCGGAGTAGACGAGCAGAGCAGGAGTTCTGTCAGGACACCAACGGCACGCCCGGCATCCAGACCTCGACCGACAA
>CAZYSW010000391.1:0-5823 GCA_964650105.1 uncultured Nannocystaceae bacterium | reverse complement strand
GGGACGCGTGAACGGAACCGTCGCGGTCATCACCTTCGGAGCAGTGCCAGGGACTCAAACGGGGAACTGGATCGGGGGGAATGAAGCCGGAGCTCGCTCGTGGCGGGCCTGTCAGCTCGGGACGGCGATTCGCGAGGGTAGCGATGCGATGAGCCGCATGGCCTTCAATGCCTGGTAGGGCGTTCCGCGCTCCGGCTCCGGTTCCGGTTCCTCCTCCGGTTCCGGGCTCCGGCTCCCGCGTCGGTTTCGGCTCCCGCTCGAAAGCATCGCCGGGATTCCGGGGTCTCGCTCCGTGTCGGCGGCGGGCGGCGACGGCGTTCTCCCCTTCGCGGGTTCTCCGATACCCTACTGGGCCCACGATGGCGCGCAGCAAGCGACGGGAGCCGTCGAACATCTCGTTGTCGCCGCAACCGGGACGTCCGCGGCGTACACGGCTGGCGTGGGCGGTGGGGGCCTGCCTGACGGTCGCGCTCGTGGTGACCGCGGCCGCCAATCGGCGACGCTTCGTCTTGCGCTGCGAGGACGGAGCCCTGGTGGCCTATCGGGGGCTGCCGCTCCCCGCCGGCGAGCAGCGCCTGGACCCCGCGCTCTATCCACCCGTCCCGGTGCCCGCCGCCCAGTGTCTCGGTCGCGAGCTGTCGTCGCGGCGAGCGCTCGACGACACCCTCTTCTCGCTGCGCCTGGCCCGGATCGACGACGCGCTGCGGACCGAGGACCCTTCGGGGTTGGGATCGGCCGTGCGGGCGCTGTCGGAGCTGGAGGCCGGTCGCGGTGACGACCCCGCGTTGGCGCAACGCAGACGAGCGCTCCTGCTGGCGCTCCTGCGCGCGGAGCTCGGGACGGCCAAGGCCGCGATGGAACGGGCCGAGCAGCGTCTCCGAGAGGCACGCGAGGCCGGGATCGATCCGGTGCTCCTGCGCGACGTCGAACAGGAGCTCGCTCGCCTGCGCGGCGCCGAGACGGCCCCTCCCCCGCCCGATGCGACGGCGCCCGACGACGACGAGCCCGTGGCCGACGAGCTCACCCACGCCGCGTCGCACGAGCGCGCATTGTGACGATCGACGTGCGCCGTCAGGCGCGTTGCTCGGTCGCCTCCGTGGGCGCGTGCGGCCGCAACCAGCGATCGAACCACGATGCCGCGCGCTCGGCCACCGCCTCCAGGGTGCCCGGCTCCTCGAACAGGTGGGTCGCACCCGGAATGACATCGAGCTGACGCGGACAGTGCATGCGCCGGAGCGCCTGCTCGTTGAGCTCGAGCACCATCGGGTCCCGGCTCCCCACCAAGAGCAGAGTCGGTGCGCGGACGTGCTCGAGCGCGTCCCGGGCCAGATCGGGGCGCCCGCCGCGGGACACGACCGCCCCCACCACTTCGGGTCGCCAGGCGGCCGACACCAGTGCCGCGGCACTGCCGGTGCTGGCCCCGAAGTAGCCGAGCGCGAGCTTGCCGAGATCGTCCTGGTCGTGGACCCAGTTCGTCACCGCCAGCATGCGGGCGCTGAGGAAATCGATGTCGAACCGCAGCCGCCCGGTGATGTCGTCCTCGCGCTGCTCGTCGGGGGTCAGCAGGTCGAACAGCAAAGTGCCGAGCCCCGCGCGTTGCAGCACGCCCGCCACGAAGCGGTTGCGGGGGCTGAGGCGGCTGCTCCCGCTGCCGTGGGCGAACACCACCAGAGCGCCGGCCCCCGGCGGCACGGCGAGGCTGCCCACCACACGCGCGCGCGGCAGCTCCATCGTGACGGTGCGCTCTTCGACGTGCGACATCGAACCTCGACGGGGACACCCTACGTGCCTCGTGACGCCTTGCAGCCGCGACGCGAAGCACCGGGGGGGCGCTCGCGTCGACGCATTGCTCGCTCGCGCTTCCGACGATCCGCGTCGCGGTCGATGCGGGTGCGCCCGGCGGGGCTCACGTGTCGCGTGGCGGCGCGTCTCGGCGCCGGTGCAGCTCCAGCCGCGCCAGGGCGTGCGCCCCCGCGGGGGCGGTGAGAAACAAGAACACGCCGACGAGGACGGCGCGGGCTACCACGTCGGACGGACCGGCGACGAGGGCCGCGAGCAACATCGTGAACACGCCCATCAACATGGCATTCGACGCGGAGTGGAGCCGGGCGTAGGTGTCTCGCAGCGCGAACACGCCGATGACACCGAGCGTCATCCCCACGGTCCCCAAGAGCAACAACACCTCGGTCGTCGCGACTCGCCAAAGCATCACGGGCGTTCTCCTCGGCTCCTGACCAGCCGCGCCACCGACACGGTCTGCACGAAGGCGAGCATCGCCACGCCGAGGGCCACGTCGAGGTAACCACCGTCCTGCCGATGGACGGCGATCGTCGTCAAGGCGGCCACGAACACCAAAGCGAGCATGTCCAGTGACAGCGTCCGGTCGACGATGCTCGGTGCGCGCAGCGTGTGGATCGCCAGCACGCCCACCAGGGCCAGATCCCACAGCACAACCGCGTAGTAGACCTCGTCGTGCAAGCTCATGGTACCACCGCCTCCTGGTAGCGCGCATAGAATCGGCGGTGCTCGTCTCGGATCTTCTCGGCGTGCGAGGTATCGACGACCTGCAAGAGCATCGATCCGGTCGACGGATCGAGGTCCACCACAGTGCTCCCCGGGCTGGCGGTGACCACCAGCCCCGAGAACGCGGTCCCCGATGCGCTGCGCCCCTGCACCCCCACGTACACGTAGCCCAACCGCGGCTCTCGGCGCGAAAGGAAGGAGCGGGTCGTTCGCCAGCTCCCGCGCACGAGCTCGATCACGATGCCCAAGACCAGCACCGGCGACCACACCAAGCTCCGGAAGGTCACCGCGAAGGGGCGTCCCTCGGCCCTCCGCAACAGCCCGATGATCGCTCCGAACACAATCCCGAGCAGCAGGTTCTCGAGCACGGGCGCCCCGGTGAGCCCCACGAAGACCACCCCCAGCAGCAAGGCGTAGACGAAGCGAAGCATCATGCCAGCGTTCCCGACAGACGCGTGGCGAGGTCGTGCACCAGCTCGGCGACCGGCTCGGGGTACGTCCCGATCGCGACCGACACGGTGCTGAGCGCCACCAGACCCGCAGCGTTGCGCCGCCGCATCACGTCGTCCGCACGCCTCCAGTATCGGACCGCCCCGGGAAGGACCAGGGCGGACCCCACGATCACCGCGAGGGTCACGACCACCGACGCCGGCGCGTCCAAGCTCGCCCGCAAGAGCTGAACCTTGGTGACGAAGCCCGCCGTCAACGGCAGCCCCGCCACGCTCAGCGCGGCCACGGTAGAGGCCGCACGACCCGCCCGCGACCGCACGCCCTGCGACAGGAACATGATCGCCTTCTCCAGCGATCCCGACAGCACCGCGAACAAAAGCAGGCTCAGCCCCGCGCTCCCGCCGATGCCCACGGCGAGCACGACGTAGCCGGCCTGCACGATGGCCAGATAGGCCGCCACCTCGGCGGCGCGCGACCTTCGGAGTGCGACGACGGCCCCGTACACGATCGTCGTCGCGCCCAGCAAGACCAGCAGCGACGACGCCTGCTCGCGACCGCGCTCGAGCACCGAAAAGCCCAGACGTGCCAGGCCGTAGGCGGCGAGGTTGACCAACACTCCGCTCATCGCCGCCGCCACGGTCGCGCGCGCGTGCACGTAGAGCACCGGGATCCACCCGTGAAACGGAAACAGCCCCAGCTTCACGGCGAGGGCGACGAAGATGAGCGTGGCCGGCAGCACCACCGAGGGCTCGCCTCGGGCCGCCCGGACGGCGATATCGGTGAAGTCGAGCGTGCCCGTGGTGGGGTACAGGGCCGCGACGCCGAACAAGAAGAGGACCGAGCCCAGGAGGTTCAGGGCCACGTACACGAAGCTGCCCCGCACCTCCGCGCGCCCGTAGCCGTACGCCGCCAGGGCGAACGAGGTCACCACCGAGATCTCGAAGAACACATAGAAGTTGAAGAGGTCGCCGGTGAAGAATGCCCCGTGAAGGCCGGCACACATGAGCACCAGCAGCGCCGGGAACAGACGAGAGCCGACGCGGGTCGCCCCTTCGTGGATCATGACCGCGGCGGCCACCCCTGCGCAGATCGTGGCGAACCACAGGCCGAAGCCGTCGACCCGCAGGCGAATGCCGACCCCCGGCGGCCAGTCCCCGGTCGTGACCTCGTACACGCCGACGTCGCGGAACCGCACCAGGAAGGCGACGTCGATCGCCAGTGCGCCGAGGAGGATCGCGACGGCCATCGCCGAGACCCATCGCTTGCGACCGTCGAGCGCCATGAGCACGACGCCACCGAGCCAGCACCCGACGAGGGACCAAAGCGGCGTCATCGCGCGCGTCTCCCCCTCGCAAGCACGCCGGTGGAGAGCGCGAGGGGTCGAGCCCTCCACCGGACGTCGTCTCTGCGGCCGTGCGCGTCGTCGGCCCCGGCCGACGTCCGCCGTCGGCCACGTGGCGCTTGGTGGGGCCGGGCCAGCGGCGGGGCGGAACGATCGCGCGTCATGGCTCGCCTCCCGTGGGCGCTCGCGGGCCCGAAGGCGGGGCTCCGCGGATCGCACCGTACTGCTCGGAGCGCACCAGGTCGTCGATGCCGAGGGTTCCGTGCGTACGCTCGACGGCCAGCGTGATGCGCAAGAGCAGGACGGTGGTTCCGAACGAGATCACGATCGCGGTCAGGGCCAGCGCCTGCACCAGGGGATCGGAGACCTCCTCCCAGGCCCGCACGGGGGCCACCGGGGCCTGCTCGGCGCCGAACCCCGACGAGACCAGCATCAACACCGCCGAGTTCGACACCAGCAGGGTTCCGGCCACCAGCGCGATGGCGTCCTTTCGTACCATCAGGTAGGCACCGGTGCCGAAGAGCACCGCGATGGTGGCGGCCGTGATCGCGTTCACCGTTCCGCTCCTCGCAGCGGGGGGAACAGGCGATCGAACGTCCCCACGAAGACGCCGTACACGAGCACGGCGACGCCCAGGTCGTACAGCGCCGTCGAGTGCAGCTCCAGCGCCCCGAAGCTCGCCACCGGGCGCCCCGGCCTCGGGACGTGCGTGACCGGTGCCGCGCCAAAGAAGACCGGGAGCAGGGTCATCAGCAGCGCGACGAGCAGACCCGCGCGCAGCAAGTCCCAGACCCAGCGGGCCCCGACCACCCGGCGAGCCATCTCGCGGTCGCGGCAGGTGTACTGGGTGACCGCGCCCAGGCCCGCCATCGCCCCCGCGCTGAACCCGTCCCCCACTCCGGCGTAGCCCGTCGACCACAGGCCCAGCGCGACGACCAGGCTGAACGGGAACACGAGCCGAGCCACGAGATCGATCACGACGACCTCCCCCAGCCGATCGCGGCCGCGCCCAGGAGCGCCACGCCCAGCACGGTGATCTCACCGGCGGTGTCCAGACCGCGGAAGTCCGCGATGATGGCCGACACTACGTCCTGCGCGTGAGCGGATTCCGCCAGCCGGATCTGCCGCCACGCCACGGTCTTGGGGGCCTGGCTGGTCAAGGACACCCACGCCACCACGAAGACGGCCGCGCCCGTCAGCACGCCGATCCATCTGCTGCCGGTGTCCGGGGCGGCCGCTCGGCGCACCCGCTCGAGGACCGCGGGCCCGAACTGCCACAAGAGAGCGACGAACAGGACGGTGAGCGCCGTTTCCACCAGCACCACGACCAACGCCACGTCGGGGGCCCCCGACAAGGCGAGGACCAGCGCCAGGCCGAAGCCGACGAAGGACAAGAGCAGAAACAGGTGCAGGTGCTCGCGCGCCCGGGTGGCGGCCACGGCCGCGCCCGCCACCACGATCAGCCCCACCACCAGCGGAGCATCCGAGAGCTCCAGGGCGAACGGCTG
>CAZYSW010000390.1:0-5831 GCA_964650105.1 uncultured Nannocystaceae bacterium | reverse complement strand
CAGGATCGTGTAGCCGCAGCTTGGCGCCGTCGTTGACCAAGGTCCGTGCCACGCGGGCGGCGGGAGCCTCGCGGACGTCGTCGGTGTTGGGTTTGAACGCCAGCCCCCACACGGCGAACGTCTTGCCCGCCACGTCGCCCATGAGCTGCCGGACCTTTCGGACCATCAGCAGCTTCTGCGCGTCGTTGATCCGCTCGGCCGCAGCGACGATCGACAGCGCCAGCCCGTGCTCGCGGGCGGTGTTGAGCAGCGCGCGGGTGTCCTTGGGGAAGCACGACCCGCCATACCCCACGCCCGGGTACAGGAACTTGTTGCCGATGCGCGGGTCGGTCCCCATGCCCGTCCGCACCATCTCGACGTCCGCGCCCACCAGGTCGCACAGGTTGGCGATGTCGTTGATGAAGGAGATGCGCGTCGCGAGATAAGCATTGCACGCGTACTTGGTGACCTCGGCCGAGCGGGTGTCCATGAACACGATGCGCTCGCTGGCCCGGAAGAAGGGCTTGTAGAGCCGGTGCAGGATGTCGCGCGTGTGCTCGTCGTCGGTCCCGATCACCACGCGGTCGGGGTGCATGAAGTCATCGACCGCCGACCCTTCCTTGAGGAATTCGGGGTTGGAGGCCACGGTGAAGGGGACCTTGGCGTGCTCGGCGACGATGCGAGCCACGCGCTCGGCGGTGCCCACCGGCACGGTGCTCTTGTTGACGATGATCGTGGGGTGCGACAGGTTCTTGCCGATTTCGGCGGCGGCGTCGAAGAGATAGGAGAGGTCGGCGGAACCATCCGGGCTCGGCGGTGTCCCGACGGCCATGAAGACGACCTCGCCGTGCTGCGCCGCCTCGGCGTTCTCGGTGGTGAACCGCAGCCGACCGGCCTTGGTGTTGCGCTCGACCAGGATGTCGAGGCCCGGCTCGAAGATCGGAATCTCGCCCCGCCGCAACCGTTCGATCTTGTTGCGGTCGATGTCGGCACACACGACCTCGTTGCCGTGGTCGGCAAAGCCCGCTGCAGCAACCAACCCCACGTAACCCGTGCCGATGACGCTGACTTTCATGAAGGGCGGCAGGATACGATAATCCCCTCTGTACCGCCACGTCGAGCCGCGTGTGTCCGACGACCAGCCCCATCGCTCGGAGGCGCCTCCAGGCTCCCCGACAGCGCTACAGCCGCCGCCCCGTGGAGACCACGGGGACTCGGCGACGGCGGGCGATCGAGGCGACGACGCGCCCGAGGACGCGCTCAGCTTGCTCGCGTCGCCGCTCGACGGTCCCCAGTTGCGCGCGTTCGTGATCGGCGGTCCGGTGGGGCTCGCGATCGCGATCGTGCTGAGCCTGTGGGTTTCGTACATGCACGTGCGGCACACCGCGATCGTGCAGGTCGAGACCCGGTGGCAGCCCGGCGAGACGCTGGGCATTCGCGCCCAGATCGTCGCCGAGCAGCCCGGCCCGGTGGACGAGCCGGACGCGGAGTCGTGGGTGGAGCAGGCGGGTGAACGACACGCGCTCGATCCGCTGCAGCCGACCGGCGATTCGGGCGTGTTGCAGGGGACCCTCGCCGTTCCGAGCCTGCAGCTCGGGCCCGCCGAGCTGCACGTGCGCCTGGTGGCCCAGGGCGTGGACCCGATGCACGAGGTCGTGCCCGTCGAGATCGTGGCGGACCGGGGCAAGCGCGACCCGACGCACTTGGTCGCGGGTTCGATCCTCCAGTACGGTGACGACACCGATCCGCAGCCGCCGGGGGTTCGGATCGATCTCCGCCCCGAGGGGCGCATCCTCGCCGGTTTCGAGAACACCCTGTTCGTTCGCGTTCTGAAGCAAAGCGGCGAGCCCTGGGTCGGTCTGGTCGCGGTCCGGCTGGTCGACGGGGAGCTCGCCGGAAAGAAGGGCAGCTTCGATGGGGGTCCCGAGTCGCCCTTGCTGGTGCAGGAGGAGGCCGACGCGCTCGGGCTGGTCACGGTCTCGGGTCGCCTCGACAGCGAGGTGTTGCGGATCGAGGTGCAGGTGCTCGATCACGCCGACCCCGCGCGGGTGCTCCATCGCCGTCGCCTGCGGATGGTCAGCTACGCGGGCGGCGTGCACATCGAGGCCCGGCCACAGGCGATTCGACCCGGGCAGGCCGTGGAGGTCACCACGACCGGCCTGTCGAAGAAGCGGTCGATCTTCGTCGATGCGCACGATCCCGAGGGGGCGTTCATCGACACGTTCCAGCCTCCCATGTCGGGCGCGGAGCCGCCTCGCGCGTGGAGCCATCCCTCGCTCGGCCCCGGGCTGGTGCAGCTCGAGGCCTATCACTTCACCAACGCTCCGGGGGAGTCGACTGCCATCGCGCGCCTGCAGGTGGTCGACGAAGACCCCGAGGACCCCGCGTCGCTGCGTCCTTTGTTGGCGGCCCACCGCGAGGCGCTCTCGGTGCCTCGCGTGGAGCGGGATTTCGATCCGGCGCTCGAGCGCGCCTACCTCGACTTCATCGAGAAGGCCGCGTCGACGGGCGACGTCGTGCAACGGGCCCGGCGCTTTCTCCTCGGCACGCTGCCCGTCGCCGTTTACGGGCCTCCGACCGCGCTCGTGACCCGCGAGCGGGAGCACGCGGCGATGGAGGCCCGCAAGCGCCGCTGGACGATCGGGCTGCGGATCTTCTTGCTGGGCGGCGGCGGCCTGTTCCTCGCGGCCATGACCTTGCTCATGGTCCGGGCGCACGGGCGCGTCGCTCGGAGCACGCTGCGGGAGCTCGAACGGCTGACGCCCGAGGCTCACGTGCGGGTGGCCGCCGAGGTGGCGCGGGCGCGCCGTGCGGCCCTGCTGCGGGGGATGGGGATGGTCGCGGTGATGGCCGCGGGCCTGGTGATGACCACGGTGATGCTCGAAAGCTTGGTTTGGGTCCACTGAACCGGTAAGACGGGCTCGTGGCGCGCGCGATGATCTTGGCCGCGGGCTATGGGACCCGACTGGGGGCGCTGACCTCGCTCCGTCCCAAGCCGATGCTTCCGATCTGCGGGGCACCGCTGGTGCGGTGGGCGGTCCTGTGGCTGCGTCATCACGGCATCCAGGACGTGGTGATCAACCTTCACCATCTCGGTGAGCAGATCGAGGCGGAGCTCGGCGACGGGCGGGCCTTGGGCGTCCGGATCACGTACTCGCACGAAGAGGGGATGATCCTGGGGACCGGCGGAGGGCTTCGTCACGCGCGGCCGTGGCTCGACGACGGCAGCGACGAGCCCATCGTGGTGGTGAACGGAAAGATCCTCCTCGACCTCGATCTCCGGGCCGTGCTTCGGCGGCACCGGGAGCTCGCAAGCGAGGCGACGATGGTGCTCCGCCCCGATCCGGACGCCGAGCAGTGGGGCAGCTTCAGGGTCGATGCCGACGGACGGGTGGTGCAGATGCTGGGGGCGTCGCCCGCTTGCGGCCCGCGCGGTGAAGCCGTCGGCGCTCCGCTGATGTTCACGGGCGTTCACGTGCTCGCGCCGCGCTTTTTGGATCGCATTCCCCCCGAGGGGGAGCAGTGCGTGATTCGAACCGCGTATCGCTCGCTCTTCCACGAGGGCCAGGGGCCCGCGGCGTTCGTGACCGACCGCTACTGGTGGGAACACTCGACCCCCGAGCGTTACCTGCAGGGCGTCAAGAACGTCCTCGACGGCGCGGTCCCGTTGCCTTACGCGGAGCAGCCCGTGCGCGGCGTTCATGCGTCGGCCCGCATCGATCCCTCGGCCACCGTGGTCGACCCGGTCTGGATCGGGCCGGGGGTCGAGATTCGGGCGGGGGCGTGCGTCGGGCCGCACGTCCAGCTCGGGGCGGGCGCGGTCGTCGAATCGGGCGTGCGCCTCGAGAACGTCGTGGCGTGGGAGGACGTGTGTGTGGATGCCGATGCGCACGACGTCGTGCTCACCAAGTCGCGTTGACGGCCGGGTGGACACGTCGCGCGCCCCGAGGTCACCGCGCTCGACGACGCTGCGGGCGTTGCTCGAGGCGCGAAAGATGCCGCGAGCGCACGGAAAGGCCGCATCCTATACTGCGATCGTTTCGTCCAGCCGATCCGGAGGCCGCTCGTGCTGCAGCTTGCCCGTGTCAAAAAGGGGATTGTCGTCCTGGCGTTCGCCGTCGCCGGCTGCGCAACCGGGCATGCCCGCCGCGGGACGGAGCCTGCCAGCCCGGCCCGGGCGGCGAGCGGAGTCGAGGCCGGTGGGGACCCGTCGGGCGTGGAGCTGGCCGCGCAAGGGCCGGCCGAGACCGCGGGCCTGGGCGGGCTCGAGCACGCGTTCGAGCGCGCGGCCGCGGTGATCGACCCTTCGGTGGTCTCGATCACCAGCGAGCGTCCGCTCGAGGAGGACATCCCCGCCTTCCTCCTGCCGTTCGCACCTCCCGACGGCAACGTGGAGGGGATGGGCAGCGGGATCGTCATCGATGCTCGCGGCTACATCCTCACCAACAATCACGTGGTCGAGGGCGCCCGCAAGCTGGTGGTGCGGCTGCACGACGATCGCGAGCTCCCGGCCGAGGTCGTCGGTGTCGACCCGGCCACCGATCTGGCGGTCGTTCGCATTCGCGCCTCGGCGCTCGAGCCCGCCGAGCTCGCCGATTCCGACGGGGTGCGGGTGGGGCAATGGGTGATGGCCGTGGGCAGCCCCTTCGGGCTGCCCCGCAGCGTCACGGTGGGGATCGTGAGCGCGATCGGCCGCGGCAGCATGGGCATCGCCGACTATGGCGACTTCATCCAGACCGATGCCGCGGTCAATCAAGGGAACTCGGGCGGTCCCCTCATCGACCTGCAAGGGCGGGTGATCGGGATCAACACCGCGATCGCGTCGCGCACCGGGGGGAGCAACGGGATCGGTTTCGCGATCCCCAGCAACATGGCGCGCATCGTGGCCACGCAGCTCATCGAACACGGTCAGGTGGAGCGGGGATGGCTGGGAATCGTGATGGGCGAGCTGACGGCGGATCTGGCCGCGTCGTTCGGCTACGAGGGGCGACGCGGAATCCTGATCGACGACCTCGACCCCGCGGGGCCGGCCGCGCGGGCGGGGCTGCGCGTCGGCGACATCATCACGCAGATCGACGGCTACGAGGTTCGGGACATGGCGTTCTTGCGCAATCAGGTGGCGCAGCGCCGCCCCGGAACCAAGGTTCGCCTGAACGTGTTTCGGGACGGCAAGCACGAGCGCGTCGACGTGTCCCTCGGCACGCTCCCCGGGGAGAAGGCCCGGGTCCGTCCGATTCCCGCCGGGCCGGAGGCGAAGCGGCCGGTGACCCTCGGGCTGCGCATGGAGGATCCGTCGGCGAAGATCCGAGGAGAGCTGGGCCTGGCCGAAGGGACCGGCGCCGTCATCGTGAACGTGGATCGCGATTCGTTGGCCGCCGCGGCCGAGCTGCGGCCCGGCGACGTGCTGGTGAGCGTCGATGGCAAGGCGGTGCGGTCCGCCGCTCAGGCGCGGCGCATGCTGGAGAAGGCCGACCTCCACAAAGGCGTGCGCCTACGCGTCAAGCGGGGGCCCTACGGGCGATTCGTGGTTCTGCGGCACCCCGCGGAGTGAGGCGGCGGGCTCGGCGGAGCGCTTGCGCGGTCGGCGAAGCTCCATCGATCGCTCGCCGGGTGCCACGGCTTTCGTCTATGCTTTGATGCCTGCACGCCCTCGCCCTGGACCGTCTCATGGCCTCCCGCACCGCGACGAGCCCCGAAATGCCCGGGGCGACGAGCTCGGCCGACAGCCCGCGGGTGACCATCGCGTGCGCGTCCGCGGACGCCAAGACGGTCGAGGAGGCGGCCGCCTCGTTGCGGCATCGTGGACACGACGTCGAGGTCGTGGTCGGGGTCGACCGCGACGAAGGGCTCTT
>CAZYSW010000389.1:0-5837 GCA_964650105.1 uncultured Nannocystaceae bacterium | reverse complement strand
ACCGGGGGGACGCCCACCTTCACCGGCGACGACACCACGTCGATTCGGGTGAACAACCACTACGATCGCGTCCTCGGCCCAATTCGGATCGACGGGCGGCGAGGGCCCTGGCGCTTCGCCGCTCAGGAGCTCGCGATGTGGAAGCGGCAGGGCATCGCCGGCCGCGACGCCGCCCAGGCGAGCCTTGCGTCTTTGGACACCACCACCACGCGCACGATCCTTTCGGCCGACCATACCGAATTCGGCAAGCCGGGCGGGCGCCTGCGTTGGGTGGGGAGCGTCGGGGTGCAGGCTCGGCGGTTTCGCGACCCGCTGGGCGAGGTGGGGCTGGTCGTCGACGACGAGCAGATCATCGGGGTCGACGTGTACGTCTCTCCACGTCTGCGGATACCGCTGTGGCCCGGCGCATTCCTCGGCGTCGTGGCCGATGCACGCCCCGAGTGGATCCGGGTGCGGGAGGCGGTGGCTCCGGGACCCACCAGCGGGGACGCCGATCGTTTCCGGTTGGGTTGGGGCTTCGGTGCCGAGCTCGAGCAGTTTCTCTTCGAGCGGCGGCTGATGCTGGTGCCCGTCGTCCGCGTGGACGGGTTCGAGAGCAAGTTCGCCGTGCCTCCCGGGGAGGGCGAGCAAGACGACGAGGGCACCGACCACGTCGCCGTCGGGTTCGCGCCGCGCCTGGGCGCGCGGCTGACCGTAGTTCGCGGCCTGCAGCTCCGCGCGAGCGTGGGCCGCTACTTCCGCGCGCCGACCCTCCTCGAGCTGTTCGGGGATCGTGGCTACATCGTCGGCAACGAAGGGCTCGCCCCCGAACGGGGTACGGCCGTCGACGGGGGCGTGCTCGTGGATCTCGCGCGTCCGGGCGTGGACGTCCACGCTCACTTGGCGGTTTTTTCGACCCGCAGCGAGGACCTCATCCAGTGGATCGCCGCCGGACCGGTGGTGCGTCCCGAGAACGTGTTCGCCGCGCGCACGCGTGGGCTGGAGACGAGCCTGGAGGTCGTCCCTCGCGGACGGCAGCTCGTCACGACGGTGACCTACACGCTGCAAGACAGCGAGGATCGCAGCAACGTCCCGGAACGCCGGGGACAACCGTTGCCCGGGCGTCCCCGGCACGACGTCTTCGGTCGCGCGTCGGTCGGACACGAATGGTGGGTCCGCGGCGTTCCGGTGGAGCCCCGCATGCTCTATACCGTCGAGCTGGTCGCGAAGACGTACCTCGACCCGAGCGGACGCGTCGAGCTCCCGCCGCGCGCCCTGCAAGGGCTCGGCGCCGAGCTGCACCTGTATCGCAGCGTCGAGATCGCGGTCGAGGTCCGCAACCTGCTCGACGTCCGCACGGCGAGCGTGCGCGTGCCGGTGGCCGGCAACCCGCGCGTCCTCATGCCCATCTCCGATTTCCTCGGATTCCCCCTGCCGGGACGCAGCGTCTTCGTGTCGCTGGCAATCGACCTGAACGTCTCTCGCCCCGCCGCCGACGGCCGTCGGCCCTCGACCCCAAGGAGACTTTCGAAGTGAAACGCACCGCCCTCTTGCTCGTCGCCCATGCGGCATCGACGGGCTGCACCGACGCCGGGTTTCCGACCCCCGGCAACGACGAGGCCCCGCCGCCCCTCCCCTTCGACGCCCTGCCCGAGTTCACCGAGCCGTGCGACCTCGATCCCGCCGACGAGAACGGAATCCTGGTCACGACGACCGACTTCTCGACCGGCGCCGTCACGGTGATCGATGCGCGCACCGGCGACGTCCGACGCGACCTCGCCCTGGTGAGCACCGACGCGATCCCCTTTTGGCACGCCGGGCGCGCGTTCGTCGTCAACCGGTTCCAGCACGACTACGTCGACGTCCTCGATCCCGGGCGGAGCTTCGCGTCCATCGGGCAGTTCGCCATCGACGTTCCGCATGTGAACGCTTCCAACCCCCACTCCATCGCCTTCGACGGCGAGGGGCTGGGCTGGGTGCCCCTCTTCGGTGCACCGCTGGTGCAGATCCTCGACGTCGGGCGCCCGCCCACCGACGCGCTCGTCGACGTGGTTCACCTCGGCGCGTTCGCAGATCCCGACGGAAACCCCGAGGCGTCTTTGGCCGTCCGTTGCGGCGACCTCCTGTTCGTTTCGGTGGAGCGCCTCGACCCGACGTTCAATCGAACCGGCAGCGATGCTCTGGTGGCGATCGACATCGAGGCCCGGCGGGCGGTCGACCTCGATCCCGACCAGGACGGCGCCCAGGGTTGGCCGGTCGCCGGCGCGTGGATCCGACAGATGCGCCGTGATCCTCGCGATCCCGCAGGGCACACCCTCTTGTTGCTCACCACCGGCATCGAGCGGATCGACCTGCGCACCGGCGAGGTGACGTGGGCCGTCACGCCCGAGCGCCTGGCCGAGGTGGGTATCGAGCACTTCTTCCAACCCCAGGCCTTCGACGTGGACGCGGCCGGGGAGGTGGCGTACCTCGCCGCCTACACCGAGCCGCCCGCCTTCGAGCAGGTGAAGCTGTATCGCGTGGGCCTGGACGACCACCTTCCCACCGTCCCCGAACCGTTCGCCGAGGGCCTGCTTTCGAACGAACACACCCTCGAGCTGATCGGGGATCGACTGTGGTACGGGAGCGCACAGACCAAGAACCCCGGGATGTGGGTCTTCGACGTCGGCATGACGCCCCCCGTCGCCGTCGACGGACCCCTGAGCACCGGCCTCCCCCCTTACGCCTCGACCTCCATCGTGTTGCCATGATCCACCGTCTCGTTCTCGTCGTCTCCCTCGCGATCGCGGCGTGTGCCGCCGAAGAGGGCTTCGTCGCGCCGCCCGAAGCCTATGCACCCGTCGCCTCCCCCTGCCCCGACGGCGCGCGTGCCGATCCCTACGCCGACTGCGTCGCCGACTTCACCCCGGCCGACGGCGTGAGCTTCGGCCACGATGCGCTCCCCGAGGTCGCGCTCGGCCCCCCGCGCCCCAACGAGGCCGGCGGCTCGTTGGACGTGGTGTCGCTGGGCTGCGGCGGCTCGATCACCCTCGGCTTCGACCCACCGGTGGTCGACGGCGAAGGCGCGGACCTGCTGGTGTTCGAAAACCCCTTCCCGACGGGAGAGACCACGTTCGCCGAGCCCGCCATCGTGCTGGTGAGCGAAGATGGGGAGCAGTGGACGGCCTTCCCTTGCGAGACCACGGGCTCGGGGACCTGGCCGCCCCGGGGCTGCGCCGGCGTGGAGCCGGTTCGACCCGAGGCCGGCACGAGCCTCGATCCGCGGGTCGCCGGAGGAGATGCGTTCGACCTCGCCGACGTGGGCATGGACCGCGTGCGCTACGTGCGGCTGTACGACGTCACCGAGGAGCACTACGGCAATTCCCAGTGGTGCGAAGGGGCCTCGGGAGGGTTCGACCTGGACGCGGTGGCGTCGCTGCACCCATGAGACGATCGACTCCATGCGCTCCTGCCCGCGGCGCCATCCGGACGGTGGCGTTGCTGCTCGGGTGGCTGTGGGTCGTGGCGACGGTGGGCGCGTGCGGACGGTCCGGGGCCGATCCGCAACACACCTCGACCCGACCCGAGCGCATCGTGTCCCAGGTCGTGACGAGCGACGAGATCCTCTGGGAGCTCGGCGACGAGGTGCGGGCGCGCGTGGCCGGGGTCAGCATCATGGCCGACGACCCCACCTACAGCGGCGTCGCGAACAGCTGGCCGTCGTCGGTGCCCCGCGTCCCGGGCACGAGCGAGGCGCTCGTCGCCGCACGGCCCGACCTGGTGATCGTCGCCTCGTTCACCTCGCCCGAGACGCGGGCGTTGCTGGAGCGATCCGGCATCCCCACGCTCCTGCTCGACCGCTTCGAGGGGTTCGCCGACTACCGGGCGCGAGTCCGACGCATCGCCGCCCGGGTCGGGGCGCCCCGGCACGCACGACGAGTCATCGAGCGCTTCGACGCGCGCCTGGACGAGGTCCGCTTCCAGCCGATCGAGCGGCCCGGCGTCGTCAGCCTCATCGGCGATCTGGTCGCCGGTCGCAACACCACCTTCGACGACGTGGCGACGGCGGCCGGGTATCGCAATCTCGCCGCCGAGCACGGCATCGAGGGGCACCGTAGCGTGGGGCTCGAAGAAGTCGTCTCGTGGAATCCCGAGTTCGTGGTCGTGGACTGCCCCACCGAGCCCTGCGCGGAGCGAGAGGCCGAGATCGCGACGATCCCTGGCCTGTCGGGCACCACCGCAGGGCGACGCGCCCAGATCGTCGCCGTGCCTCCCCGCTTCTTGTTCAGCACGGGGATCGACATGCTGGAGACGGTGCGGATCCTCGCGACGCGCCACCCGGAGGCGTCCCGATGATGAGGCCTCGCACCTTCACGGCGGTCGTCCTCGCCGCGACGATGGTCCTGGCTCTGGCCGCGTTGGTGACGGGCCCGGGGACGGTGGGCTGGGGCGGAGCCCTGGAGGTGATCGCAGCGCATCTTTTCGACGGAGCGCCGCCAGCCACCGAGGACGCCGCGATCGTGGACGCGCTGGTGTGGGGGATCCGCGTCCCCCGGGTCCTGCTGGCGATTGTCGTGGGTTGGGCGCTCGCGGCCGCCGGGACCGTGACGCAGGGGCTGTTCAGAAACCCCATGGCGGAGCCCGGCGTGCTGGGCATCAGCTCCGGCGCCGCTGCGGCGGCGGTGCTGGGATTCACCCTCGGGCTCGACACGATGGGGCTGTGGGTGACGCCGATGCTCGCCGGCGTGGGGGCGCTCGTCGTGCTGGCGATCTTGATGCTCCTCGCACGGCCGGTGGGCGGCATGACCACGCTCCTGCTCTCGGGCATCGCCTTGGGTGCGCTCTTCTCCGCGCTCGGGACCCTCATGCTGGCGCTGGGCGCCGACCGTTGGGACCTGGGGCTCAAGGTGGTCCGCTGGATGATGGGCAGCTTCGAAGGCCGCGGCTTCACCCACCTCGGCGCGGCCGTCGTGGCCACCGGCGCGGGGTACCTGTCGTGCACGTGGCTCCGCGTCGATCTCGACGTGCTGCAGCTCGGCGAGGAGACCGGCGTCTCGCTGGGCGTCGATCTGCGACGCACGCAAGCGGTGGCCATGTTGGCCATCGCGTTGCTCGTCGGCACTGCGACCGCACTGTGTGGGGTCATCGGCTTCGTGGGCCTGGTCGCGCCTCACCTGGCGCGCGCCTGGGTGGGCGCGGGGCACCGCGCCCTGCTGCCGGCCGCCACCGCGCTCGGGGGATTCATCGTGCTGGCCGTGGATACCGCCGCCCGCACCGTACCCGTGCTGGCCTTACCCCCTGGAGCGATCACGGCCCTGCTCGGGGCACCGTTCTTCCTGTGGATCCTTCGACGTCACGATCCGGAGGGCATGCGATGAAGCTGCAGGCGCGGGGGATCGCCGCGGACGTGCACGCCGACGGGGCGAGACGGCGGTTGTTCGCCGGTCTGGACCTCGAGATCGAGGCGGGCCAGCTCTGGACGGTCGTCGGCCCCAACGGCGCGGGCAAGACGACCCTGCTTCGGATCTTGGCGGGTCTGCGTCGAGCCGACGCAGGAGTCGTCGAGCTCGACGGGCGTCCGCTGGAGACCGTACCCCGGCGCGAGCGTGGCAAGCGGCTGGCCTACCTACCCCAGTCCACGCCGCTTTATCACGATCTGCAGGTGCACGAGCTCGTCATGCTCGGCCGCGCGCCGCACCTGGGGCGGATGCGGCCCCCCTCGCGAGCCGATCGAGACGCGGTCGGGCAGGCCCTCGCGCGCGTCGGTGCGGAGCCCCTGGCCCACCGCCGGATATCGAGCCTCAGCGGCGGCGAGCGTCAGCGGGTGATGATCGCCCGCATGCTGGCAACCGCCGCCTCGTTGCTCGTCCTCGACGAGC
>CAZYSW010000388.1:0-5854 GCA_964650105.1 uncultured Nannocystaceae bacterium | reverse complement strand
CTGGCCTTCTACGTGTCGGGTGATACGGCGTCGCCCGTCATGATCCCGGAGGCCTGCACCAACGTGTGCAGCGACAGCCTGGCCGCGCCCGAGGGCGATCCGTTCATCGCGTTCAACGCCGCCGGCGACAACATCCCCGACGATGTGGTGCCGACGGATATCAACGGTGACGGGGTCCCCGACAGCCCGGTCGCGCAGGCGCTGGCCTGTGTCGGGCCGCAGGGCATCGACGGTTGCGGCTACGAGGCGCCGCTCGAGAACATGCTCCAGGCGCTCAACCCCGGCAAGGACTGGAACAAGGGACCGCGGCCGTTCTTGCGCGAGGGGGCGCTGCTGGCGATCGTCATCGTCACCGACGAGGTCGACTGCTCGATCAAAGAATACAGCGTGATGGAAGACCCCATGTATCAGGAGACCAATCCCCATACGAGCAGCAAGCAGGCGAGCAGTGCGATCTGTTGGAACGCGGGCGTCACGTGCAACGGTCCCGATGCCAACGGCGTCTACACGGACTGCAAGGCGGTCACCGACGACAACCTCCAGCCGATCAGTCGATACACGAACTACCTCATCGGCGAGCTCCGCCAGAAGAAGAAGAAGGAGGTCGTGATGCTGGGGATTCTGGGGGTTCCGCCGGTTACCGAGCACAACCCCCAAGCGCCTTTCCAACCCACCGCGGGGGGCGTGTTCGACCTCGTCTATCGGACCTGGCGTGACGGCCCGTATCCGGCCGGGGACATCTTGCCCGACGAGGTCGCGCAGGGCGTGACCGCGGCGGACAAGGAGTTCGACTTCGGGATCGGGCCGGGGTGCACCGGCGAGGACGGTATGGGCGGATTCACCGGTCAGGCGGTACCTCCCGTGCGCGTCAAGGAGGTCTGCGAGGCCCTCAACTACGAGAAGAACGGGGTCGAGCAGGTCCGGTGCTGCATCGAGTCGATCTGCGACACCGACTTCAGCGCCGCGATCAACTGCCTGACGGGCATCATCCAGGAATCGATCACCATCCCCGGGTAGAGCGGCTCGGGCGTGATCACGCCGTCGAGGGCCGGGGGCGGGTGCCTCCGGCCCTTCGTCGTCCGGCGCCAGGCGTCAACCGTTCTTGCGCAAAAAGGCGCTGCCGTGCCGCGTGATCTTGAGGCGGCGCTTGAGCCCGCTGCCCTCGATGTGCACGTAGCCCTTGGTGCGGAGGTGCCGGAGGATGATGCGGAGCTGCTCGGAGGTGAGGGCCGCGAGGTTGGCCAGATCCGACTCGCGTTGCGGCCCGCGCTCCGCCAGGCAGCGCAATACGCGCACATCCCCGTCGGGGACGTCGGCGCGGCGCCGGATCACGGCGGGTCCGGCGTCCCCGAGGTCCATGACGGGGTTGCCCTCCTCGTCGTAGCGGACCTCGCCGCGGCGGCTCGCCTTCGTCTTGCCGTTCGCCGACGGTTTCGGGCGCCGCTTCGCGGTTTCGATCAGCTCCCGAACCGTGAAGATGTCGAGCACCGGAGCCATGGCCGCGTTGCTTTCGGCCGCGGCGACGAGCTCGCCGAGTGTGGCGTGATCGGGAAGGCTCGAGATCACTTCTCGCATGACCTCGCGCAGGGACTCAGCCCAGGCGTCATCGGCGTTGTCGCTCTTGGCCGACTCACCCGGAGCCAGCTCGTCGACTTGCCCCATGGATGACCTCGATGTGAGAAGTAGCGCATTCGGTCGCGTGCCGACCGCCTCATCCCCCGGCCACGCACGCGAACCCTAACCTTGGTTGGAATGTTGCAGTGCGGCTGCCGGCCTGTCAAGGGGCGGACGCTCCCGAAATCCGGCGACGAGCCACGCTTGGGGCATTTGCGGGTGCTTGACAGGCCGCGAGGGCAGGGGCATTGGGTGCCCGTGCCCGTCATCAGGGTGGAGATCGAGAGCCGCCCCGGGATCGGCGACGCGCTCGCCAGCGAAACCGAGACGAGATTGCGCCAATGGCTCGGGTTGACGCCGGCGGCCGTGCGCACCCGGAAGGTGTTCCATCTCGACCTCGGCGTGGCGACCGACGAGGCCCCCTCGATCCTCGAAGCGCTCGTCGATCCGGTGGTCGAGGTCGGAGCGATCGGGATGCTTCCGGATCCGTTCGGGGCCGATCCGCCGATCTTCGTGACGGTGGGCTACCGGCCCGGTGTGACCGATCCCGTGGGCAAGAGCGTCAAGCGAGCGGCCGAGGATCGCCTCGGGCGTGCGCTCGTGGGGCAGGCCTACAGCTCCACCATGTACGTGTTGTGGGGCTTGAGTGAAGCCGAGGTCCGAGATGCGGCGGGGCGCGTCCTCTACAACCCGCTCATCGAGCGCATCCGGATCGACCGTGCCCCCAGACGCCTGGATCTGGAAGTGCCGCGTGCGGGCAGCGACGCGCCGGTCGACGTCCAGCACATCCCCCTGCGCGACGCCGACGACGAGACGCTGGAGCAGATCTCCAAGGAGGGGATGCTGGCCCTGTCCTTGCCGGAGATGAAGGCCATCGCGGCGCATTTCGCAGCCCGCGGGCGAGATCCCACCGACGCAGAGCTCGAGTGTCTGGCGCAGACGTGGAGCGAGCACTGCAAGCACAAGATCTTCTCGGCTCCGATCCGCCTTCGCGAGAATGGTGCCGAGACGGTGATCGAAGAAGGCCTGTTCCGAAGGTACATCCGGGGGGCGACCGAGGCCGTGGCGCGGGCTCGGACAGACGCGGGCATCGATGGAGACCAGGATTTCTTGGTGTCGGTTTTCCACGACAACGCCGGCGTGGTGCGGTTCACGGACCAGGACCATCTGGTCTACAAGGTCGAGACTCACAACTCCCCGTCGGCGCTGGATCCCTATGGTGGAGCGATGACCGGGATCGTGGGCGTCAACCGAGACAGCTTCGGGACGGGGTTGGGTGCCGACCTGCTCACGAACGTGTGGGGGTATTGTTTCGGCGACCCCCGCTACGACGGGCCCTTGCCGCCGGGGCTGATGCACCCCCGCCGCTTGCGCGACGGGGTGCACCACGGCGTCGTCGACGGCGGAAACCAGTCGGGCATCCCCTACAGCCGTGGATTCGAGCTGTTCGACGACCGCTATCTGGGCAAGCCGCTGGTCTTCTGCGGGACGGTGGCGGTGATGCCCGTCGAAAGTGCCGGTCGGCCCACGCATGCCAAGCGGGTGCGCGTCGGCGATGCCGTGGTGATGGTGGGCGGCAGGATCGGGAAGGACGGCATCCACGGCGCGACCTTCTCGAGCGTGGAGCTCGACGAGTCGGCGCCCGTGCAGGCGGTTCAGATCGGCGATCCCATCACCCAGAAGATGATGTTCGACATGCTGGCCGAAGCTCGCGACCTCGGCCTGTACTCGGGCATGACCGACAACGGCGCCGGCGGCCTCTCCAGCAGCGTGGGAGAGATGGCCGAGGCGACCGGAGGCGCTCGCATCGATCTCGCGGCCGCACCCCTCAAGTACCCCGGCTTGGCGCCTTGGGAGATTCTCATCAGCGAGGCGCAAGAGCGCATGACCCTCGCCGTGCCGCGTGAGCACCTGGAGGCGTTCTTGAAGCTCGCCGAGCCTCGCGAGGTGGAAGCGAGCGTCCTGGGGGAGTTCACGGACACCGGGCGCTTCGAGGTGATGTACGGCGACTTGAAGGTCGTGGATTTGCCCCTGTCGTTTCTGCACGACGGGCTCCCCAAGGTCGAGCTCCAGGCGCGGTGGAGCCCCCCGGTGCGGTCGGCCGCCGACGCTTCGGCGCTGGACGAGCTCGCGCGGGATCTCCAGGCACGCCTCCTCGACCTGGTGGGCACGCCGAACCTGGCCTCGAGCGTCGACAGGGCGCGGCGGTACGACCACGAGGTCAAGGGGCTGAGCGTCATCAAGCCGCTCGTCGGGCGACGGGGGGACGTCCCGGCCACCGCGACGGTCATGCGATGTCGTCATGGTCGTCCCGAGGGCGTGGTGCTCGGTGAGGGAATTCACCCCTGTTTCGCGGATCTGGACGCGGAAGCGATGGCGCACGCCGCTGTGGACGAGGGGGTCCGCCGCGTCTTGTGCGCGGGCGCTCGTTGGGATCGCCTGGCCGCGCTGGACAACTTTTGCTGGCCCGACCCGGTGCAGTCGGCGCGGACGCCCGACGGCGAGCACAAGCTCGCGCAGCTCGTGTACTGCTGCCGCGGGTTGCGAGCGGCGTGCGAGGCCTACGGCGTGCCGCTCATCAGCGGCAAGGACTCCATGAAGAACGACGCGTTCTTGGGGGGCGTCAAGATCTCCATCCCGCCCACGTTGTTGGTGTCGGTCATGGGCCAGATGCCGGACGTGTCCGCCGCGATCGACCTGGTGCCTCGCGGTCACGACGACGACGTGTGGTTGCTCGGACACACCGCGCCGGAGCTCGGGCAGAGCGAGCTCGTGCGCGCGGCGGGCCTGTGGGTCGAGACGGTGCCACGCACCGACTTGCAAGCTGCCGCGTCGCGCTATCGTGCGTTCGTCGAAGCGCGTGACGAAGGGCTCGTCCGCTCGGCACACGTCACCAGTCGTGGCGGTCTGGCGATCGCGCTCGCACAGATGGTGCTCGCGTCGGAGCTGGGACTGGACGTGGATCTCTCCGCGATGCCGTCGGAGCTCGGGACGTTGGAAGCGTTGTTCTCCGAGAGCACCGGAAGGATCGTCTTCACGGCCCGGGCCTCGGATCGTGCCGCGCTCGAGCAGGGGCTGAAGGAGCATGGCCTCCTACACCTCGGGCACGTTCGTGCCGACACCGAGAGCGGACTGCGGGTGCGCCGGGGGCACGACATCGTCCTGCACGCGACGCTCGAGCAGCTACGGGCACGCTACGACCACGTCCTTTTGGGGTTGTGATTCGAGGAGCACGACGGGGTACACTCCGTCGCCATGGTTTTCGGGGGGCCGCCGCTTCGGAGACGGTGTCGCGTGGCCCTGGCGAGTTACGTCCTTGCGGCGGTGGGCTGTCAGGACGTGACGCCACCGCAGCCTCGAACCGACGCGGTGGTCCCTTCACCGCCGATCGGGAGCGTCGATGCCAAGCCGGCCTCGCCCGAAGCGTCGGCGCTCGTGGGCAGCACCTACGAGCTTCCACCCGCGGACGTGGTGGAGATCATCGACGCGAAGCCGAGCCCCGACGTCCTGCCCAGCCCGAGCGGCAAGCACTTGCTCGTCGCGCAACGAGACGCGCTCCCGTCGATCGAGATCCTCGCGCGTCCGTTCGAGCGGCTTGCCGGGATCAGGATCGATCCCGCGCGCAACGCCGCGCGAAGGACTCGATTCTTCTCGCGTCTGGATGTCATCGACGTGCAGGCGGGGAGGTGCCTCCAGACGTCACCGCCGACGATCCCCTCGACGAACCCTCCGGGAGTGAGCCGGCGTCGGATCCCGCGCCGTCGAAGCCTTCGACTCCGGCGACGCCGTCGACCTCCAAGCCGTCCACGCCCTCGACGCCGTCCACCCCGGCGCCGAGCACCGGGGGCACGTCGGGCTCGACCCCGACGCCTCCTCCGCCCCAGACGACCACACCGCCCCCAGCGCCGGCACCCAAGGACTGCAGCGCGTGCCTGTCCGCGGCGGCGGCGGGCAACATCCAGGGGGCCGTGGCGGCCCTGTCCAGCTGTGATGCAGCCGGGCAGGCTCAGTGCAAGGCGGCCGCCGGACGGCAGGCTTCCGCTTCGGCGGCGAGCGCAGCCGCCGCGGGACGCTGCGCCGAGGCCAAGCAGATCGTCGCCGCGGCCAACGCAGCGGGCATGACCAGCGGGATCGCCAGGGCGAACAAGGCCATCGCGGACAACTGCAAGTAAGCCGCGCCCGCGCCCGCGTGCGGGCGCTCGGCCCCCGGCCCTCTCGCCGCTCGCCATCGGCTCGAACC
>CAZYSW010000387.1:0-5870 GCA_964650105.1 uncultured Nannocystaceae bacterium | reverse complement strand
AGTGCGCAAAAGTTTCGGAGATCGCGTCGTACTCGATGGTGTCGACCTCGATGTTCCCTCGGAGCCCCAGACCCACGACGCCGGAACGATGCGTCCGTCCGTCGACGAAGAGCACGGTCTGGCCCGGCTCCTCGGCGCCGCTCGCGAGCCCGCCCACCTTGGTGCTCGAGGGGTAGGCGAGATCGAGGCCGGCGACCAAACGCGTGGCGTCGCAAGTGAAAGGATCGGGGATCACCATGAAGTGGGGCTCGGGCTCGTCCTCGAACCCCATCGTGGCGCGCCAGTCTTCGAGCGATGCATCCCACCCGGGGATCGCGTCGCTGTCGAGGTGGAAGGCGCGAACGTCGACCCCGGGACGGACGGCGGCCACCAGCGAGATGCCCGGACCTCGCTCGATCTCCCGGCCGGCGCCCACGATTCCTCCGGCGACGCATCCCATCATCCGGCAGCGAGGGAAGCGCTCGGCCACCAGCCTCGCGATGTGATCGCCGTCGTCGCGATGATGTCGAGTCGCGAAAGCCAGGACGAGATCGGGTGGGGCCCCCGCGAGCTCCTCGCGAAGCACGGCGACGGTCTCCTCGACCGCAGCGGACGGATCGGGCTCGGTCGAGACGGCGGAGGTCCAGAGCATGGGGATCCTTGGAGTATGAACCCGGCCCGAAGCCTGGTGCCAGGGCCGGGTGGGAGGCCTGCCCGGTGCCGGGAAAGGGGAGTTTCAGCCGCCGGGGCGCTCCCAGTAGAAGTCTCGGCGTCGGCGCTCGCGGGGACCGAGCTCGTTCATCGTCTGCGCATCGAAGATCCGGCCACCGACGACCGTGTACCGGACGGCATCGCTCTGGCGAATGTCCGCGAGCACGTCGCCTTCGATCACGGCGAAGTCGGCGAGCTTGCCGGGCTCGATCGATCCCAGGTCGCGGTCGAAGCCGAGGTACTGGGCCCCGTACAACGTGGCACAGCGCAGCGCCTCGTGCGGCGTCATGCCGCCCTGTACGAACATCCAGAGCTCCCAGTGGGCCGCCAGCCCTTCGCGCTGTCCGTGGGCGCCGAGCTGCACATGCACGCCCGCGTCCAGGAGTGCCTTCACAAGGTCGGCCACCGCGAAGTGGTTCCAGTCTCCGTCGGAGGCCAACAGCCGGCGACGGGAGCGGGGTTCGTACACCGCGGGGGGCACGAACGCGAGCAAGCGCGGGTGCTCGAAGACGTCGGTCTTCGCATACCAGTAGTTCTCCCCCCACAACCCCCCGTAGCCGACCCCGAGGGTCGGCGTGTAGCCGACCTCGGTCCCCGACCAGAGCTGGATGACGTCACGGTACGCCTTCGCGACGGGGAGGGCGTGCTCGATGCCCGTGTGTCCGTCCACCACCATCGTCATGTTGTGCTGGAACAGCGAGCCGCCCTCGGGGACGACCATCATGCCGAGCTCGCGGGCCGCGGCCAGGATTTGTTGGCGCTGGTCACGGCGGGGCTGGTTGTAGCTCTTGACGCTGAACGCCCCCACGGCCTTCATGCGGCGCAAGTGCCGTCGCGCATCGTCGAGGCCGTCGATGACGGCCTTGAAGGGGGCCTTGGCGCCGTAGAGGATGGTGCCGGTGGAGAAGATGCGCGGGGCCACGATCTCGCCGGCGCGCGCCATCTCCGAGGCCGCGAAGATGGTGCCGGTGTCGTTGGACGGATCGTGGATGGTGGTCACGCCGAACGCCAGGGTCGCGTAGTGCAGCCAGTTCTGCTGCGGGATGATGCCGTTGCTCCCCTGTGGGCCGTGGGCATGCACGTCGACGAAGCCGGGGACCACGGTCATGCCCTCGACGTGGAGAACGTAGGCATCGCGCGGGACCGCGACGTCTCCGGTGCGCCCGACCGCGACGATGCGATCGTGATCGACCACGATGGTGCCGTCTTCGATGACCTCGTCGCCCTTCATGGTGACGACGCGGCCGCCGACCAGGGCGATCTTTCCCTCCGGGCGATGGCTCTTCACGTCGAAACCGATGTCGACGCCGCGCGCCGGAGGCTCGGGCGGCTCGTCGGGTCCACCTTCCAGGAATGGCAGGACCTCGGAGAGGTCGCGGACGAAGAGCTCGCTCCCGAGCGACCAGAACACGCGCTTTCCGTTCCCCGACCAGTGTAGGTACTCGCCCGCGTCACGACTGATTCGGGTGATGGGGAGACCGTCCGCCTTCGGCCCGACCTCGAACGGGCGACCCGTCGCGGGCAACGGAGCGAGATAGGCGTCGAAGGACTCCTGAAAGGCCAGCCAGCGCCCATCGGGTGACACGCGAAAGTCGGTCGCGTTCGCGCTGCGCACGTGGGTGCGCTCGTCCGAGCCGTCGAGCTCGATGCTCTTGAGGACCTGCTTCTCGTCGTCCCCCGCCTTCTCGCTGTCCATGAAGAACACGCGATGGTCGTCGGCACCGAAGTGTGGCGTGTGGCCCGATCGCGTGATTCGGCTCGGCCTACCGCCCTCGCGCGGGACCACGAACAGCCCCGTGTCGCGGGCGTGGCGAGAAGAGAAGAGCCGGCCCGGCCTCGCGCGGCGGTACACGATGTGCTTGCCGTCGGGGCTGAAGACCGGCTCGACGTAGTGGCCCGGGGTATCGGTCACCGTGCGCGGTCGGCCCCCTCGGCTCGACACCGTGCGAACCGACCCCAGCGTCTCGTCGTTCCAGGCGACGTACACGATCGAGCGGCCGTCACGAGACCACGAGGGATAGAACTCGAAGGCGTCCTTTTCGGTCGTGAGGCGCCGGGGCTTTCCGTCGGGAAGCGAGCGGATCCACAGGTGGCCGAGCGCCTGATAGACCACGGACTTTCCGTCGGGGGACACGCTGACCCAGCGGAGCATCCTGGTGTGGAAGGTGTCGGGGTGAACCTCGACGGGGCGGCGGACCGCCTTGCGAACCTCGCGCGTGTCCCGAACCCGAAAGGGGATCGTCTCGGTCTTGCCGCTGGTGACATCGACCTTCACGATCTTGCCCCCCGCCCACAAGACGACGGCGCGGCTGTCGGGCGTGAACGCCATGGAGGGATAGACCCCGTGGATGGCCCACGTCTCCTGCATGTCGCGATCGAGGCCATCCCACACCCGACGCTCGGCCCCCGTCTCGATCTCGTGCACGAAGAGCGCGGTCTTCAGGCCGACGCGCCGCACGAACGCCAACGACTTTCCGTCGGGGGACGGTGTGGGACGGATGGCACCCCCCGGTCCGCCGATGAAGTCCTCCGTATAGCCGTCCTGGAGGTCGACGCGCCGAATGGTGTAGATGCCGGCGTGGGGGTCTTTGTTGTACTCGAAGACCTTGCCCGGCGTGGTGTCCTGGCTGAAGTAGAGGTAGCGTCCGTCGGGAGAGAACGCGGGCTCCCCCACGTCCTTCTGGTCGTTCGGCTTCTCGGTGAGCTGCAGCCCCTTGCTGCCGGCGAGGTGGTAGAGCCAGATCTCTCCCGAGCCGAGGCTGCGCCGTGCCGTGAAGTGCTTGCGGACGGCGATGAACTGTCCGTCGGGGCTCCAGGTCGGGCTGTTCACCAGCCGGAAATCCTCCTTGGTGACGGCTCGAGGCTCGCCGCCTTCGGCAGGCATGACCCACACGTTGTCTCCACCGCCGCGATCGCTGGTGAACGCGAGCCAGCGCCCGTCGGGAGAGAAGCGAGGTTGCATGTCCCACGCGATTCCCGAGGTGAGGGCACGTGCCTCGCCTCCCTCGATCGGGACGGTGTAGATGTCGCCGAGCAGATCGAAGGCGATGGTCTTGCCGTCGGGGCTGAGATCGAGGCTCATCCAGGTGCCTTCGTCGGTGTCGATGCGCACCTCGTCGGCCGGACCGGGCGGGGCATCGACCTTCCACGCTGCCTTCTCCTCGCCGTCGGGCTTCTTTTTGCTCGCGGGCGCCTCGTCGGCTACGGGCGGGAGCCGAAACACGAACCCCGCGCCGTCCTTGGCGTGGGCGCCCGCGGGGTGCGAGGACGAGCGTCGCCCTGCGCAGCCGCTCCACGTCAGGGCCACGAGGGCCGAAATCGCGAAGCGGTTCCAGGCGAATCGACGAACGAGCGCAACCTGGGCCATCGTGGGGCACCTATACATCCGCCTGCTTCGGGTCGCAAACGATGGCGCCGCGACCGTCCGGTGTGCGGGTTGCCATCGCGTTCCTCCGAGGAGATGCTTCGGCGGCGCTTCGCCTCGAGGCGCCCGCTTTGGCCATGGAAGCGCTCGCGCACCTCGTCGAAACGCTCAACTACTACGTGTGGTCGTTCGGAATCCCGATCGGAGGGGAGACGATCCCGCTGGTCGTCATCGCACTCCTCGGGACGGGGGTGTTCCTCACCTGGCGACTCGGTCTCGTCCAGCTCCGGCGCTTCGGACACGGAGTCGCGGTGGCGACCGGGCGCTACGACGATCCGGAGGATCCGGGAGACGTCACTCACTTTCAAGCGCTGTCGACCGCACTGTCGGCGACGGTCGGAATCGGCAACATCGCCGGGGTCGCCATCGCGATTCACTGGGGCGGGCCAGGGGCGCTGTTTTGGATGTGGGTGACGGCGTTCCTCGGCATGGCCACCAAGTATGCGGAAGTCACGCTTGCGCAGCGCTACCGCGTGGTCGAGGCCGGTGCGGGCGAGGCCGAAGGGACGGTCGCCGGCGGACCGATGTACTACATCGAGCGCGGACTGGGACCGAAGTGGCGACCGCTGGCGCTCTTCTTCGCCGTGATGCTCGGGCTGACCGCGTTCCTCACCGGCAACGGCGTCCAGGCGAACACCGTCGCCGACACCATGGAGGCGACGTTCGAAATCGCCCCGTGGATGACCGGCGCGTTCACGGCCGGCGTGGTCGCGGCGGTGATCCTCGGAGGGATCCGTCGCATCGGGAGGGTGACGGCCGTCCTCGCCCCGGCCATGGCCATCACCTACGTCGCCGGTGCGTCGATCATCATCTTGCTCAACATCGACCAGCTCGTTCCGAGCCTGGTCCTGATCGTCACCGAAGCCTTCGCGCCGACCGCAGGGGTCGCCGGGACGGGAGCCGGCGCGCTGCTGGTGACGATGATGTGGGGGGTCAAGCGAGGGCTCTTCTCCAACGAGGCGGGGCAGGGGTCGGCGCCCATCGCCCATGCTGCCGCCAAGACGGACGAGCCGGTCTCCGAGGGCGTGGTTGCCCTGCTCGAGCCCTTCATCGACACCATCGTCATCTGCACGATGACCGCGCTCGTGATCATCATGACGGGCGCCTGGAAGGATCGAGTACCCACCGAGCTGGCGTTGCAGGGGGGCGACCTCACCTGGGTCGAGCAGCGCGGCGACGTGTGGACGCCGACCAAGGAGCCCGCGATCGTGCGGGTCGAGAACGGCGTGGTCGCGTCGGGACCTCACCTCGCGTGGCACGACGTCCCGGTCGAGCGTCTCTACGAGGATGCCGAGAGGACCCGTCCGTTCACGGGGACGGTGGACACCATGGCCGGGACGGCCACCACGTCGCGTGGCGAAACCTCGACGTCGCTTTACGGCGATGCGGTGGAGAGCGGAGCCCCGCTCACCATGAATGCCTTTCGGAAGGGCCTGTCGGCCTTCGGAGACTTCGGTCACTACGTGGTGCTCCTGTGCGTACTCCTGTTCGCGGTTTCGACGGCCATCTCGTGGAGTTACTACGGCGATCGCTGCGCCAACTACGTGCTCGGATCGGCGGCCGTGATGCCGTACCGGATCGCCTTCGTCGGCATGCACTTCGCGGGCGCCGTCGTACCGCTGAGCCTCGCGTGGTCGCTGGGCGACGTCTTTTTGGGGGTCGTGATCCTTCCCAACCTCCTGGCGCTCGTCATGCTGGCGCCCAGGATCCGAAAGATGACCGACGACTATTTCTCTCGACGTCCCTGGCTCGAATC